>JAWVFM010000148.1:0-4945 GCA_033856015.1 Solirubrobacterales bacterium | reverse complement strand
AAGGGTGGCGGCCATCTGCTGGTCGAGCACGATCTTGCCCGGGCGGAGGCTCCCCTGAAGCAGGCGGAACGTCTGCAGCGAGTAGTGCGGAGGCACAGCGAGCAGCGAGCCGGACCCGGTCGCCGTGTGCCCCGCCACGCCCACGTGGGTCGCGCCGGAGAACGGAGCGGTGGCCGCCGGAAGCGCGGCGGCGATGCCCGCCTGGGAGGCCACGGCCTTTGCGGCGGATTTGTCCTTCGCATACGACGCGGTCGGCCCCTGCCAGTCGAGTGGCACCGAGCGCACGGCGCTGGCCGAGGCGGTACGGAGCGAGCTCGCGATGAACAGCAGCATCCCAGCCAGGAGGGCGACGCTGGCGGCGACGACACCGACTCGAACGGCCGTCCGGCCCGGGTTCCGCACGAGACCTGCCAAGGCGAGGCGGGCGGTGAGGCGAAGGGTGCTCATGACTCGCTCGCAAGGAGGCGGCCCTCGGCGAGCTCCAGCCTGCGGTGGCCGCGCGCGGCCACGGATTCGTCGTGCGTCGCGATGACCAGGCTGAAGCCCGCTTCGCCCTGAAGGGCGACGAGCATGTCCAGCACCCGCCCGCCGGTGTCGGAGTCGAGGTGGCCCGTTGGCTCGTCACACAGCAGGAGATCGGGCTTCTGAATCACGGCGCGCGCGATCGCGACACGCTGCTGCTCTCCACCCGAGAGCTCTCCCGGGAGCGCGTCGGCCTTCCCAGCGAGACCGACGAGCCCGAGCGCGTGCTCGGTCTCCGGCCCACTGGCGTCGCGCCGGTTCGTCGCGACGAGGGCCGCAAAGGCAAGGTTCTCCCAAACCGAGAGGTGCGGGATGAGATTCGAGCCCTGGAACACGTACGCGATCCCCTCGGCCCGCGCGCGACCGCGCGCGGCGGCATCGAGACTCGAAAGAGGCTGTCCCTTCCAGGTGACGGTTCCCGCGCTCGGAACGACCAGACCACCCAGGACGTGGAGGAGTGTTGTCTTGCCAGACCCGGAGGCGCCGGCCAGCGAGACGATCTCGCCGCTCGCGATCGCAAGATCGGCGTCGGCCAGGGCGACCACGCGCGCATCGCCCTGGCCGTAGGCGACCGTGACGCCGGCGCACGCGGCCAGCGAGCGGGCGGGAGCGAGGCCCTCGGCGCCGACGCCGCTGGCCGTCGACGGGGTCACGACTCGGCCCGGCCGTCGCGGACGACGACCACGCGATCGCAGGAGCTTGCGACCCGGTCGGAATGCGTCACCACGATCACGGTGCTTTCGAAGACGTCGCGGAGCTCGCGCAGGGAATCGAGGACGATCCGCTCGTTGCGCCGGTCAAGCTCCCCGGTCGGCTCGTCCGCGAGTACCAGGGGCGCGCGCCGCGCTGCTGCGGCCGCGATCGCCACGCGCTGTTGCTCGCCTCCGGAGAGCTGGCCCGGCCGCTGTCCGGAGCGGGCGGCCAGACCAAAGGTCGCAAGCGCCTCGCCGACCGGGTCGCCGTCGCGCTCGGCGTCACCGAGGCGGAGGATCGTGGAGACGTTCTCACGGGCTGAGAGCCCGGACCAGAGATTGTCCGCCTGGAACACGATCGCGACGTCCCGGGCTCTGTAGGCGGCGCGCTCGGTTTCGCTCAGTGTCGCCAGTGGACGCCCAAACGCTCGGACCTCCCCGGCCGACGGCACGTCCAGGCCCCCTGCGAGTGAGACCAGCGTGCTCTTGCCGCTGCCGGACGGGCCGATGACCGCGACCATCTCGCCCTTTTCGACTCGCAGGTCGAGCCCGCGGAGGGCGACGGTCTCCACCGGCCCTGAGCGAAAGATCTTGAAAACGTCGATCAGCTCGAGGGCGGGCCAGTCGATCTCGCTCGCGTCGCGCTCAGGCTCGACGTAGAGGCTTTGGGTGGAGCCGTTTCTCCTGGTCCCGGTCAGCTCCACTTGAAACTCTGCGCGATGAGGCGGTACGCGTCGACGTTGTCCACGCCGACCGGCGTGGACTCATCCATGGTCGCCACCTGCCCGCCCTTGGCGAACACGTACCGATCGACCATGATCGTCAGGCGCTTGCCCGTCACGGGGTCGGACTTCCCGAGCTCCTCGTAGGTGATGTGGACGGCGGGGGCGCCGCCAATGCTCATCGTCGTCGCGGTCTTGACCTTGAGCTGGCTCGAGGCCGCTGCGCTCTTCAGGAGCGCAGCCTTCGCCGCGGCAGGATTCGGCGCCTGGCCGGAGGTGACGGCGATGTGGACCTGGTTGTCCTTGTCGGCAAACGTGAGGTCCGCCGGCGCGCCCGTCCGAGCCCAGCCCTCCGGGTACTTCACGGAGTAGCCCGCCTTGCGGTCCCGGTAGCTCAGAAACTGCTGGTTGTCGGGGATGTCGCCGGTCGCTGCCGACTGCGCCTCAGACGTCGACGTGGCAGACGCTGCACCGGTGCTGGTCGAGCTCCCGCTCGAGCCGCATCCAGTGAGTGCGAAGCCGAGCGCGGTGGCGAGGACGAGGGATCTGCGAGGAGTGATTGCATGAATCGACATGGCACCAGCGTGCTGCAAGCCGCCTGAAAACTTCCTGAATCCACGCCAGTTGCGGGCCCGCCGTGGCGATCGGCACTTGCCCCGCTCAGGAGTCGTTCAGGTCGTCGCCGCCACCGTCGCCGGCATGAATGCAATCGCCAAGAAGCAGTCGGCTGCCTCAATCGGCCGGCAGATGCTGAACAAGGTTCCGGAGATCACGTTGTTCTTCTGGATCATCAAGGTGCTCTGCACCACCGTCGGCGAGACGGGTGCGGACAACCTCGACCAGACGTTCAACCTCGGTCTCACCAACCTCTCCTACATCATGGGCGGCGTCCTCGCGGTGTCGCTCTTCTTCCAGTTTCGGTCGCGCCGCTACGTGCCAGGGCTTTACTGGCTCGGGGTCGTGCTGATCAGCGTCGTCGGGACGCTCTTCAGCGACAACCTGGTCGACGGCTACGGAATCTCGCTCACGACGACCACGCCGGTCTTCGCCGCGATCCTCGCCCTGGTGTTCGGGGCCTGGTACTGGAGCGAGCGCACGCTCTCGATCCACACCATCTACTCGCGGCGACGCGAGGCCTTCTACTGGCTGACGATCCTGTTCACGTTCGCCCTGGGGACCTCGGCCGGTGACCTGGTGGCGGAGAAGGCGAGCCTCGGGTACTTCCCGTCGGTGCTCATCTTCGGCGCCGGCATCGCGGCGATCATGGTCGCCCATTTCAGGTTCCGGCTGAATGCGGTCCTCGCGTTCTGGCTCGCGTACATCCTCACCCGGCCACTCGGCGCGTCGATCGGCGACTGGATGTCCCAGAAGTCGAAGCACGGCGGGCTCAACCTCGGAACGACGACCACCAGCTACATCTTCCTAGGAACGATTCTGGCGCTCGTTGTCTTCCTGAGCATCACCCGGCGCGACGAGACGCCGCCCGACAGGGTTGCCGACGAGGTCGCGCACGAGCCTCACCCAGACCACCACCTCCCGCACCCGCACCTCCCGCACCCGCACCTCCCGCACCCGCACCTCCCGTTCCCGGAAACGGGCGAGCACCCGATCACGGACAGCGCCTGAACGTACGAGGGGCCCGGGCGGTGCTACGGTTTCGCCGTATTAGGCGACCCTAAGTCACCGCCCGGGCACCCTCGATGTCATTTGCAGAAACCGTCCTTCTAGGTGCCCTCGCAGGGGGCACGATCTTCCTCGGGCTCCCCGTGGCACGCCTGCGCATCCTCAGCCAGAAGACGCGCGTGGCCCTCGCGATGCTGTCGGTGGGCATCCTGGTCTTCCTTCTCGTCGACGTGCTCTCGCACGGGTTCGAGATCGCCGACCGCGCGGTTGCCGACTACCACCACGGAACCGGGAGCTTTGGGCGCGCGGCGGGTCTCGCGCTCCTCCTCGTCGCCGGCTTCGCGCTGGGCAGCGCCGGGCTCGGCGTGGTCGAGCGGCGGGTCCGGTCGAAGGCGCCCGGGCACCCGCCGATGGCAGGGGCGTCCGTCGACGTCATGGCCGCGGCGGAGGGCGCCGAGCTCGCCGCGCAGGAGCGCGCCGCTCGCGACCAGGCGCTCCGCACGGCGTTGATCGTCGCGGCGGCCATCGGGCTCCACAACTTCGCCGAGGGCCTCGCGATCGGCGTCTCCGCCTCCACCGGGGAGATCGGGCTTGCGACCGTGCTGATCATCGGCTTCGCCCTCCACAACGCGACCGAGGGCTTCGGCATCGTCGGCCCGCTCGGCGACATCACTCCGTCATGGCGCTGGCTCGTCGCCGCCGGGATCATCGGCGGCGGCCCCACGTTCGTCGGCTCGATCGTCGGCTACGAGCTGACGAGCGAGCCGCTCGAGCTCGTCTTCTACGCGCTTGCGGGTGGCGCCATCCTCTACGTGGTCGGCGAGATCTGGCACGGCATGCGGCGCTTCGGCCACCGTGAGCTCGGCCTTGCGTGGCTGGCCGTGGGCTTTGCAGTGGGGACGATCACTGACCTGATCGTCAGCTACGGCGGGGGCTGAGCCGCACCGTTCAGCAATTTTTCAGCCGGTGGGTTTAACCTCTTCCGCCGACGGGCTCCGTCTTCGTCGCTTCCGATGGCCAAACGAACGAACCTCATCATTCCCGCGATCGCGGCCGGGGTCATCCTGATCGTCATCGCGATCGTCTACTGGGCTGAGCCTGCAGGCTCGCTGCCGTCGTTCTTCCCCGGCCACGAGGCCGGGTCGAGCACCCACCACATCAAGCACGGAATCGCCGCGTTCGTCGTCGCCGCGGGTTGCTTCATCTTCGCCTGGTTCCAGTCCGGGCCCTCGTCCGGACAGAGCCAGAGCTAGCCACTTGCACCCGATCTCCTACTTCCAGGCGATCATCCTGGGGCTCGTTCAGGGGATCGCCGAGCCGTTTCCGATCTCCAGCCTCGGCCACGGCGTGATCATGCCCCAGCTGTTCGGGTGGGACATCCACCAG
>JAWVFM010000147.1:0-4069 GCA_033856015.1 Solirubrobacterales bacterium | reverse complement strand
CCGCAAGCCGTACTCGGTGCTGCTCCTCGACGAGATCGAGAAGGCCCACCCCGACGTCTTCAACATCCTGCTCCAGATCCTCGAGGACGGGCGGCTCACCGACGCCCAGGGCCGCACGGTGGACTTCCGCAACACGATCGTAATCATGACCTCTAACATCGGGGCCAAGGACATCGCGAAGAACATGAGCTTCGGCTTCGGGAGCTCCGACGAGATGGGCGCCTCCTACGAGGAGATGAAGGGCAAGATCATGGGCGACCTGAAGAAGGTCTTCAGGCCCGAGTTCCTGAACCGCATCGACGAGGTCATCGTCTTCCACAAGCTGGCGCGCGAGGAGATCAAGCACATAGTCGACCTGCTGATCGGCCGCGTCCGCGTGCAGGTGGCCGAGCACGACCTCCAGCTCGAGCTGACCGAGGACGCCAAGGAGCTGCTTGCCGAGCGGGGCTGGGACCCGTCGATGGGCGCCCGTCCGTTGCGCCGGGCGATCCAGCGCTACATCGAGGACCCGCTCGCCGACGAGGTGCTGCGCAGCGGCCCGATGGACGTGGGCACCACGGTGCTCGTGGACCGCGACGCATCAGGCGATGACGAGGACAGGCCGCTCAGCCTGAAGCTCGTCAAGCCGAAGAAGCGCGCGCCGCGCAAGAAGGCGGAGGAGAAGGAACCAGTAGCGGTCGGTGCCGGCAGCGAGGACGAGCCCGCCGGCGAGAAGCCCGGGCCCGAGAGCCCCGCGGCCGAAGCGTCGTAGACGCGACCTACCTGCCCGCTGATCCCTTGTCCGGCCGGTCCGCGTCGGCGACGAACGAGTAGCTGCCCCCGCGGCCGTTCGGCGCCATCGATGCGCAGCCCTTGCGCATGTCGTTGCAGCCGACCTCGCGCCCACTCGCCCTGTGCAGGGAGTACTGGGAGCGCAGGTAGAAGGAGTAGAGGTTCGGGTCGTGGTTCACGTCGACCTTGCCGCCGAGCTTGTCGTCGCGCCAGCGATTGGTCATCAGGCGCCGGTCGGCCCGCCGCTGGCAGGCCGGTCTGCCCTGGCACTTGACGTAGCGGTCGAACCAGGCGGTCGAATACCACGCGGCCATGTCCTCCCCGCGCAGGGTGGCGGCGCCGAGTGGGTAGGCGAGGGTGTTGCCCGGCAGGAACGAGTACTCGTAGTGGGTGCCGCCGCGGATGTTCACCTCCATCGAGTCGATCCCCGCCGCGCGGTAGGCGGCAAAGCCGGCGTTGTGGCCGAGCGGGTCGGGGGCGGACGTGTACGGCGTGGCGACGAGCGAGTAGTCGTTGGACATTCCCATTGCCGGCTTGGTGATCGGCGGCGTCATGCGGGTGGCCGGCGCCGATGGGCAGGCCGGGGTCCCGAACATGCTGCCTGCCGGCGTGCTCAGGTTGTCCCAGGCGACCGTCGCGTCGACCCGCGGGTCCTCCTGGCCGACGAACGAGACGGCCGCGGCGCCGAGCGAATGCCCGGCGATTCCCACGCGCTTCGGGTCGACCCGCCGGTAGAGCGGGTTGAAGGCGCTGTCGAGGCCCGCTCGAACGCGCCGGTTCTGCTTGGCCGCGTGGCTCGTGCCGACGCCGCCGTTGGCGTTGCCGCACGAGAGTCGTGGCTCGTAGGGATGCTTCTTCGTCGACAGGAGGAAGTCGATGCCGTCCTCGGTCCCGTCGTAGAACGGCTGGCCGGCCTGGGAGGGCACGCCCTCCTGGGCGTCGGCGCCCTGGCCGAGGGTGTCGGAGCGCCCCTGGCCCTGCACGTCGTAGGTGAGCACGACGTAGCCGTGCTTGGCGAGGGTTGCGGCGAGGCCCCAGTAGAGCGTCTCCGGAGCCTGGATCGAACCCGTGGTGAGCACGATCCCGGGGCGCTTTCGCGGGCCGGACCTGGTGGCCCAGACGTTCCCCGAGATCGTCGCTCCGTCGCGCGCCGTGAACAGCACCGGCCTGCGAATCCCGTAGCCGTCCGCGGCCCAGTCGTAGAAGCGGACGTCGCCGGCGCACTCGTTCGTGCGGTGCCCGCAGATGTTGCCCGTGTAGTTGCGCTCGGGATCCGTCGTCTGGATATGCAGGTCCTGGCCGGGGCTCGCCGCGTTCTGCTGCTGGAGCCGGGCCTGGAACGCCGGGGTGAGGGTTATGTAGTGAAGCCGCTCCTGAGTCTTCGCGAAGTTCTTCGCCTCGAGCGCCGGGTCGAATGCCAGGGCCGCGGGCGCTGCCGCGACCAGGCCGGCGAGCACGCCAAGCGCTACGAGTCCCCGGCGCCACCCAGGCGCAATCCATCCCACGCCGCGAACCTACCAGCCCCCTTTTCTTTGGGCGCCAGTGGGGGCGTGGTGGCGTCGGGGCGGGTTCGTAAGTTATGTGGATGCGGACCTTTAGGTCCGAAACCAGCATGTAAGGGCGCCGCAGGCGCCCGCCGGAGATTTACCTGTGGCAAAGGCACAAGCGCGATACGTCTGCCAGCAATGCGGGCATGAGGCCGTGGCCTGGTCGGGACGCTGCGCCGGGTGCGGCGAGTGGAACTCGTTGGTCGAGGCGCGCGTCGAGCGCGGCCCGAGCTCCCCGGGCCGACGCCGCGGCGGGAGTGCGCTGACGCCGACGCCGCTTCGCGACGTGTCGGCGCCGGCGCTCGCACGGCTCGAGACGGGCATCGGCGAGCTTGACCGGGTGCTGGGGGGCGGCCTCGTGCCGGGGTCGCTCGTCCTCCTCGGCGGCGCGCCGGGAATCGGCAAGTCCACGCTCACGGGAATGGCCCTCGGCAACATCGTGGCAGCCGGCCACGGCGTCCTCTACGTTTCGGGCGAGGAGTCGGCTGCCCAGGTGAAGCTCCGCGCGGAACGGCTCGGCGAGTCAGCGCTCGCGGTTCCGGTGCTCGCCGAGACCTCGCTCGAGGCCGTCCTCGCCACGATCGAGGCGGTGCGGCCGGAGGTCTGCGTGATCGACTCCGTCCAGACCCTCCACGCGGAGGGGATGACGGGTGCGCCGGGGTCGGTCGGCCAGGTCAGGGAGTGCGCGGCCGCGATCATGGACCTGGCCAAGCGCCTCGACGTCGCCACGGTGCTCGTCGGGCACGTGACCAAGGACGGCGCCGTAGCCGGGCCGCGCGTCCTCGAGCATCTTGTCGACTGCGTCCTGTTCTTCGAGGGCGAGCGCGAGCGCAGCTACCGCACGATCCGCGCGCTCAAGAACCGCTTCGGCGCCACGAGCGAGGTGGGGGTCTTCGAGATGCGCTCGGGCGGCCTGGTCGAGGTCGCCGACCCCTCGGCGCGATTCGTCGGCGAGGCCACCGGAGCACCGGGCTCCCTCGTCCTCACCACGAAGGAGGGCACTCGCCCGTTGCTCGTCGAGGTGCAGGCGCTCGTGGCTCCGACCGAGATCGTGCCGGCACGCAGGGTGGCGACCGGCATCGATCGCAACCGGCTCGCGATGGTGCTCGCCGTCCTCGCTCGCCACGGCGGCGTCTCCCTGGGCTCCGCTGACGTCTTCGTGAACGTCGCCGGCGGCGTTCGCGTCGATGAGCCGGGCGCGGATCTGGCCGTGGCGCTCGCCGTCGCGTCGGCCCAGCGCGGGACGGCGCTCAGCGACGCGGAGGGTCGCCCGCTGGCGTGCTTCGGGGAGGTCGGCCTGACCGGCGAGCTCCGCTACGTCGCCCACGGCGAGCGCCGCGTCGCCGAGGCGCGGAAGTTCGGGCTCGAGCCGGTCGTCGGCCCCTCCGCCGGCGAGAACCCGCGCGGGCTGTCGCCGCAGAAGACCCTGCGCTCCGCGCTTCAGGCGGCGTTCGGGGCGTCGCGCGGCGAGCCCGCGACGCGGGCCGCCTGACCCAGGTCTTGCGGTCCTGAACCACCGGCTTGACAAGCGTCAATCCGACCTATCAAGACGGGATTCGGCGGGCCGCGCCATTCCAGGGGGTTTGCCATCATCAATTGTGGAATGCCTGCACACGTCGGGGACGATCTCCACGAGCTCGAGGCAAGACTCGACCCCCGGCTGCTAAGGGCACTGGACGTCGTCGCCCCGGGCACCGCTCTCCGGGAGGGCATCGACAACATCGTCCATGCTCAGACCGGCGGGCTGATCC
>JAWVFM010000146.1:0-7459 GCA_033856015.1 Solirubrobacterales bacterium | reverse complement strand
CCGGTTCGCGAACCTCTACGGGGGCGGCGACACCAACTGGTCGCGCCTGGTCCCGGAGGCCGTCACCGCCGCGGTCGACGGCCGCCGGCCGATCTTGCGCTCCGATGGCTCGCCCGAGCGCGACTTCCTCTACGTGGAGGACGCCGCACGCGCCTACCTGGCGATCGCGGACGCGCTGGATCGCGAGGAGGTCCGCGGCGAGGCGTTCAACGCCGGGGGCGGCTCGCCACACGCCGTCGGCGAGGTGGTCCGCATGATCGCGCGGCTCGCCGACACGGGCGTGGAGCCCGACATCCAGGGAACCGGCAACCCCGAGGGAGAGATCGACCGCCAGTTCGTGGACCCCTCGAAGCTCAAGGCGACCACCGGCTGGAGCCCCGCGGTGGAGCTCGAGGAGGGGCTGGGCCGGACGATCGAGTGGTACCGCGAGCACCCCGACGTGCGGCCGCCGGCCGAGTAACGCCGAAACGGTGGCCGTGCTCGACCACATCGTCGTCAACGTCGGCGACCTGAAGCGCTCGAAGGCCTTCTACGGCGAAGCGCTCGCCGCTCTCGGGCACGAGCTCCTGATCGAGTACCCGGGCACCGCCGGCTTCGGCTCCGACCGCAAGCCCGAGTTCTGGATCCGCGCGGCCGAATCCGCGCACGAGCCGGTCCACATCGCCTTCGCCGCGCCGGACCGCGCCACCGTCGACGCCTTCCACGAAGCGGCCCTGAAGGCAGGCGCGACCGACAACGGCCGCCCAGGCATCCGCGAGATCTACCACCCGAGCTACTACGGCGCCTTTGTGCTCGACCCGGACGGCCACAACGTCGAGGCCGTCTGCCACCGCCCCGCCGGGTAGGCGCGCCCGACAGGATTCGAACCTGCGGCCTACCGCTCCGGAGGCGGTCGCTCTATCCACTGAGCTACGGGCGCTCTGGCGCCGAGTCTAGAGCGCTCAGCCGCGCCCACAGTCGTCGCGTCTACGCTTGCGCGCGATGGAGCTCGACGTTGTATTTCTCGGGACCGGTGGGTCGGTGCCGTCCGCGCGGCGCTCGACCGCGAGCATCCTGGTGCGGCGCGGGGGAGACCGGCTGCTCTTCGACTGCGGCGAGGGGACCCAGCGCCAGATGCAGCGCTCCACGGGCCTCGTCCAGGTCGACGACATCTACATCACGCACCTTCACGCCGACCACTACCTGGGACTCCCGGGGCTACTGAAGACTTACGACCTTCAGGACCGCGACCGGCCGCTTCGCATCCTCGGCCCGCCTGGGCTGCGCGAGCTGTTCGGCGCGCTCCGCCGGATCTTCGGGCGGGTGGGGTACGAGGTGGAGCTCGCTGAGCTCGGCGCAGGCGACACCATGCCGGGCGCCGGGTACGAGGTCCGCCCGTTCGCGGTCGAGCACCGGGTCCTGGCCAACGGCTACGCGATCGTCGAGGACGCGCGACCGGGCCGCTTCGACCCCGAGGAGGCGGTGCGCCTGGGCGTCGCCGAGGGCCCCGACTTCGGCCGCCTGCAGGGCGGCGAGGCCGTTCAGGGGTCCGGCGGCGAGGTGACCCCGGAGCTCGTGATGGGCGAGTCGCGGGCGGGTCGCAAGATCGTGATCACGGGAGACACCGCCCCCTGCGAGATGACGCGGATCGCGGCGCACGAGGCGGAGCTCCTCGTGCACGACGGCAGCTTCGCTGACGAGGAGGCCGAGCGCGCCGCCCAGACCGGGCACTCGACCGCTCGCCAGGCAGCGGCGCTAGCCCGCGAGGCCTCGGTCGCCATCCTCGCGCTGGTTCACGTCTCCTCGCGGTACAACGTCGGCGCGGTCCTCGAGGAGGCCCAGGAGGTCTTCCCGGCGGCGGTCGCGCCGCGCGACTTCGACGTCGTCGAGATCCCGCTCCCGGACCGCGGGCCGCCGCGGCTCGTCGAGCGCGGCGCGCGGACTTAGCCGCCGCCGGCTCCAACCTCGCCGAGTGGAGAAAAACGACGTCTCCGTCGACGTTGTTCTCCACTCGATGGAGTTAGCCGAGGGGGGCGACCAGGTCGGCGACGACCTGGGCGATCGCGGGTGCGAAGTCCTCCTGGAGGAAGTGCTTGGCGGGCAGCCGCGTCTCGTCCTCGACGCGCAGGACCCGCTTCGCGATCGCAAGCTGCTCGGTTCCCAGCGCCGGATCCTCGACGCCCCAGACGATCCGGACCGGGAACGGACGCGCGGCGAAGCCGTCGGCGAGAGCCCGCGTCCGGGCGTCGCTCAGGTCGAACCCGCGCATGATCCTCAGGAACGCTCGCCCGTTGTCCTCGCGACGCACGAGGTGGCGATGGACGTCGATCTCGGCGCGTGAGATCGCGCCCCGCCTGGCGACTCCCTGCAGGCGAAACAGGGCCGCGAACACCGCCGGCGGCGTGGCGCGAAGCCAGACCGGGCCGAGCCCTCGAACCGCGAACGGGCGCATCACCCACGGCCTCCTGAAGTCGCCCGGCGCCAGGATCGTGTTGAGGGCCGTGAGCGAGAGCACGCGGTCGGAGTTCGCCAGCGCCCACTCGAGCGCGACGGGGCCGCCGATGTCGTGGACCACGAGGTGGCAACGGTCGACGCCGAGCGACTCGAGGGCGGTGCCGAACCACCGCGCCAGGCCCGACCACGTGTAGTCGAACCCCTCCGGCCGAGCGGCGAGCCCGAGCCCGGGGAAGTCGAATGCCAGGGAGCGCACGCCCTCGTCCGCGAGCGCGCCGATCAGCTTGCGGTAGAGAAACGAGCTCGCCGGCACCCCGTGGACGAGGACCACGGGGTTCGAGCGGCGATCGCCACGGTCGCGAACGAAGCTCCGGACGCCTCCGGCCTCGAAGCGGGTCCCGGAGGCTCGGTGGGCCTCGAGGACCTCCCGGGCGTCAGGGCTGAGTGCCGAGTCGGCGATCGCGTCGCGCGCCACGGCCATGCATCCTGGCACGCTGCACGGAAGATGCGGAAAACGCGCCGGCGAGCCGCCGGTGACGCCGGTTGCCCTTGCTAGGCTTGCCGCGTCGGTTCCTTTAACCCGGTCCAGAGAGGCCAGGAAGGGGCGTGAAGTGGAAGACAGGGTCGTTCTAGACCGCGACGATCTGCGCCGGACGCTGGTTCGGATAGCGCACGAGATCATCGAGAAGAACCCGGGCGGAGACGCCCTGGCCCTCGTCGGCATCCACACGCGAGGCGCCGCGCTCGGGCAGCGCCTGCACGCCCTGGTGGGGGAGCTCTCCGGGAGCGCGGTCCCGTTCGGCGACCTCGACATCTCCTTCTACCGCGACGATTTCTCCAGGCGCGATCCCAACGCGCAGCCGGTCGTCCACGCGTCCCACCTGGACTTCGACCTCGCCGGGCGCACGATCGTGCTCGTCGACGACGTCATGTTCACGGGGCGCACGGCCCGAGCGGGCATCGAGGCCCTGTTCGACTACGGCCGTCCGGCCCGGGTCCAGCTCGCCGTCCTGGTCGACCGCGGGCACCGCGAGCTGCCGATCAGGCCCGACTACATCGGCAAGAGCCTGCCGACCTCGCTCGACGAGCGCGTGTACGTCCGGGTGGAGGAGCAGGACGGAGTGGACGAGGTCGCGATCGGGCGCAGCGAGGCGCTCGCGGAGGTGGACGGGTGAAGCATCTGCTCTCGATAGCCGACCTGGAGCGCGCCGACATCGAGCACCTCCTGGAGCGCGCGGAGAGCTTCGCCGAGGGCATCGGCCGCCGCGACATCAAGAAGGTCCCGGCGCTTCGCGGAAAGACCATCGTCAACCTCTTCCTCGAGCCGAGCACCCGCACGAGCTCCTCCTTCGAGCTCGCCGCAAAGCGGCTCTCGGCCGACGTCATCTCCGTCAAGGCGAGCGGCTCCTCGGTGGAGAAGGGCGAGTCCCTGAAGGACACGATCGCCACGCTCAGCGCCTACAGCCCGGACGCGATCGTCATCCGCTCGCCGCAGGCCGGCGCCGCCCGGCTGGTGGCCGGGTGGACGAAGGCCGCCGTCGTCAACGCCGGCGACGGCAAGCACGAGCACCCGAGTCAGGCCCTGCTCGACCTCTACGCGCTCGGTCGCCGCGTCGACTCGATCGCCGGCAAGCGGATCTGGATCGTCGGCGACGTCCTCCACAGTCGCGTCGCGCGCTCCTGCGCCATGGCGTTCCGCAAGATGGGCGCCGAGGTCACCCTCTGCGGGCCACCAACCCTGATCCCGCGCGACATCGGCACCGCCCTCGACTGCGAGGTGTGCCACGACCTGGACGGGCTCGGCGAGGCGGACGTGGTCTACGCCCTGCGCATGCAGCGCGAGCGCATGAAGGAGTCCTACCTGCCCTCGCTTCGCGAGTACGCCGCGCTCTACCAGATCGACTCCCGCCGCCTGGGTCCGCGCCAGCTCCTCATGCACCCAGGGCCGGTCAACCGCGGCATCGAGCTCTCGGCCGGGGCGATCGACGGCCCGAGCTCGCTGATCGGTGAACAGGTCGAGGCCGGGCTCTACATGCGGATGGCGATCCTCTTCGAGGTGCTGACCGGCCCTCGCGAGGGAGCGCACGTCGCGGTCGAGGACGAGCTCGAGGCGCCCACCCCGATCGGCGAGCCGGCGTGAGGCCGATCTCGAGCCTCGACTGGCGCGGCGCTGACGCCCCCGCCGCCGACTTGGTGATCGCGGGCGCTCGCGTCCTGGACCCGCGCGCCGGCATCGACGCCGTCCACGACGTCGTCGTGCGGCGCGGACAGGTCGCCGAGCTGGCCGCGGGCGGCACGGCGGAGCTGGACGGCGCGGAGCGCATCGACGGCGACGGGCTGGTTCTCGTCCCGGCGTTCTTCGACCCGCACGTGCACCTGCGCACGCCCGGGCGCGAGGACGAGGAGGACATCGAGACCGGGACCCGGGCAGCGGCCGCGGGCGGCTACTGCGGCATCCTGGCGATGGCGAACACGAGCCCGCCGGTCGACACCGCCGAGGCGATCCAGGCGCTGCGCGAGCGCGCCGCCGCCACGGCCAGCGTTCCCACGGGCTTCCTGGCGACGGTGACCCGCGAGATGGCAGGAGAGGACCTGGCGGACATGGTCGAGCTCGCCGAGGTGGGCGCCCTGGGCTTCTCCGACGACGGCCTGCCGATCCGCAGCGCCCGGGTCATGCGCCGCGCCCTGCAGTACCAGGCCATCGCCAAGCGCCAGATCGCGCTCCACGAGGAGGACCCCGAGCTCTCCGGCGCGGGCGTCATGCACGAGGGGGAGGTCTCGGCGGCGCTTGGCCTGGCGGGCATCCCGGCCGTCTCCGAGTCCACGATGATCGCCCGCGACGCAGCGCTGGCCGCGTACGAGGGCGGGCGCATCCATGTCCAGCACCTCTCCGCGCGGCAGTCCGTCGAGGCGGTCGGCGCGGCGAAGCAGGCCGGCGTCGCGATCACCTGCGAGGCGACCCCGCACCACCTGACCCTCAACCACGAAGAGCTCCGCAGCCTCGACGCCCGCTTCAAGATGAACCCGCCCCTTCGCTCCGAGGACGATCGCCAGGCGCTGATCGAGGGGCTTCGCGCCGGCGTGATCGACTGCATCGCCACCGACCACGCGCCGCATTCCATCGACGAGAAGGAGGTGCCGATCGAGGCGGCGCCGATGGGCGTGATCGGCCTCGAGACCGCCTTCGCCGCCGTCCACACCGAGCTGGTGGTGCCTGGCGTCCTCGACCTGAGCCTCGTCGTGGAGCGGATGAGCGCCGGCGCCCTCGCGTTCGACCTCGAGCCGCCCCGGATCGAGGCCGGAGCGAGCGCGGACATGACCCTCATCGACCTCGATGCGAGCTGGGAGGCGGGAGCGGCCGGCTGGGAGAGCCGCTCGCAGAACTCGTGCTTCGCCGGTCGCAAGCTCCAGGGGCAGGTGCTGGCGACGGTCGTCGCCGGCCAGGTCGCCTACCGAAACCGCGCGTTCGCGATGGGAGCGGTGGCGTGATCGAGGGCTACGTCCTCCTCGAGGACGGCACCCGCTTCGACGGCGAGCTCTGCGGAGCACTCGAGGCCACAACCGGCGAGGTTGTCTTCAACACCGCGATGACCGGTTACCAGGAGTCGGTCACCGATCCGAGCTACGCCGGGCAGATCATCACCTTCACCTACCCGCTGATCGGCAACTACGGCGTCGGCGCGGCCGCGATGGAGTCCGATCGCGCCCAGGCGCGCGCCGTGATCATGCGCGAGGCGAAGAACAGCGAGGACGCCGCCGACGCCGAGGGAGGGTGGCTCGACTGGCTCGACGCCTGCGGCGTCAGCGCGATCACGGGCGTCGACACACGTGCCCTGGTTCGCCACATCCGCGAGCTCGGCGCGATGCGAGGCGGGCTGTTCGACGCGTCGACGCCGGAGCTGGAGGCTCGAGACCGTGTGGCGGCTGAGCCGTCGATGGTCGGCGCTGACCTCGCGAAGACGGTGACGCCCGATCAGCCGGTCGAGCTCGACGGTGCCGGCCCGCACGTCGTCGGCATCGACACCGGCATCAAGCACTCGATCATCCGCCAGTTCCGCGACCGCGATTGCCGGGTGACCCTGCTGCCCTGCTCGGCGAGCGCCGACGACGTGCTCGCCGCCGACCCGGACCTGGTCTTCCTGGCAAACGGCCCCGGCGACCCGGCGGCGCTCGGCTACGTGGTCGACACGGTCCGCGACCTCGTCGGGAAGAAGCCCGTCGTTGGGATCTGCCTCGGCCACCAGCTGCTCTGCCGTGCGGTGGGCCTCGAGACCTTCAAGCTGCCGTTCGGCCACCGCGGCGCCAACCACCCGGTCAAGGACCTCGCCACCGGGGTGATCGAGATCACGTCCCAGAATCACGGCTTTGCCGTTCGCCCTCCCGACGGCGGTGCGCGGATCGAGTCCGACGAGCCTGTTCGCTGGGAGACGGACTTCGGCGCGGCCGAGCTCTCCCACCTGAACTTGTATGACCGCACCGTCGAGGGGCTCGTGCTGAAGGACGTCGCGGGCTGCACCGTCCAGTACCACCCCGAGGCCGGGCCCGGCCCGCACGACGCGCGCCACCTCTTCGACCGCTTCCTGGAGTTGGCCGGTGCCTAGACGCGACGACCTGCGGAGGATCCTCCTGATCGGCTCGGGGCCGATCGTCATCGGGCAGGCCGCGGAGTTCGACTACTCGGGCGTCCAGGCGTGCAAGGTCCTACGGGAGGAGGGCTACGAGGTGATCCTCGTGAACTCCAACCCGGCGACGATCATGACCGACCCGGAGTTCGCCGACCGCACATACGTCGAGCCGCTGACGCTCGAGTCGGTCACGGCGATCCTGGAGCGCGAGCGTCCGGACGCCCTGCTGCCGACGCTGGGCGGCCAGACCGCGCTCAACCTGGCGATGGGCCTCTACGGGGACGGCACCCTCGAGCGCCTCGGCGTCGAGATGATCGGCGCGAGCCACGAGGCAATCACCCGCGCCGAGGACCGCGAGCAGTTCCGGCTCACGATGGAGAAGGCCGGCCTACGGGTCCCGT
>JAWVFM010000145.1:0-2957 GCA_033856015.1 Solirubrobacterales bacterium | reverse complement strand
TAACAGCGCTCTTGAGGTTGGGGCCGCTATTCGGCCCCAAAGTCAGTCGCGTGCCGGCGCCGGGCGCTCAGCGTTGCCAGCGCTCGCCGGCGGCGCCGCGCTCGAGGCCGACCCAGGCGAAGTCCATGAACGCCTGAAGGACCCGGGCGCGGGGAACGTCGCGGTGCTCGTCCCACCAGTTCGCCAGCGCCTGGAAGCCGCCGGTGAGCTGCTGGGCGATCATCTCGATCTCGGCGACCATCTCCGGCTCGTCGACCCACTCGGCCGGCGCGTCGGCGCGCATCAGGCCGGCGATCATCGCGGCGATCTCCTCGCGCAGGCGGGCAACCGCGACGGCGATCTCCGGGTCGGCGAAGTTTCGGAAGACGAAGCGCCACGCGTCGCGGCGCTCCGCGACGAAGCCGAGAAACGCGTCCACCCCGGCCCGCAGCCGGTCCTCGTGGTCGGCCAGCTCGGCGATGGCGCTCACCACGCGCTCGAGCAGCTCGTGCACGTAGCGCTCGAGGAGCGCCCCGTGGAGCTCCCGCTTCGACTCGAAATGCTCGTAGATGAGCGCCTTCGAGATCCCGGCGCGGGCGGCGACGGCGTCGAGGGTCGTCTCGTGGTATCCACCGGTCGCGAAGACGTCGAGGGCCACGGCGAGGATCTGCTCGCGCCGGTCCGCGGCCGCCATCCGGCGGCGTGGCCTGGTCGCCGCGCTCACCTTGCTCCGCCCGCTAACTGACTCATGAGTCAGTTAGAGTAGAGGGCGAAGCCGACGAGGAGGCAACCGATGAGCGTTGCGCAGAAGGATGGGACCGCCCACCGGTCCTCCGTTTCCGAGATCACCTACGAGGACCTCTACCGCCGCTGGGAGGAGGGCAACTGGAAGGCGACCGAGATCGACTTCGCGCCAGACCGCGACGGCTGGCACGCCCTCACCGCGATCCAGCGCCGCTCGGCGATGTGGATGTTCTCGATGTTCTTCTACGGCGAGGACCGGGTCGCCGACGACCTCTCCCCCTACATCGACGCCGCGCCGACCCCCGAGCAGCAGTACTTCCTCGCGACCCAGCAGGTCGACGAGGCCCGGCACGCCGTCTTCTTCCACCGCTTCTTCAAGGAGGTGATCGGAACCGGCGACAGCCTTCGCGAGACCATCGCCTCCACCCTCCCGGAGCTGAACTGGGGCTACCGCGGCGTGTTCGACCGCCTCGACCGGATGGCGGACGAGCTCCGCCGCGACCGCTCGCTGCCGAAGTTCGCGCAGGCGATCGCGCTCTACCACATGGTCGTCGAGGCGACCCTCGCGCAGCCGGGCCAGCACTTCATCGAGGACTACGTCGCGAAGTCGGAGACGATGCCCGGGTTCGCCTCAGGAATGCGCAACGTCTCACGCGACGAGCAGCGCCACATCGGCTTCGGCGTCAAGACCCTCGCCGAGCTCTTCGCGCAGTCGGAGGAGTGCAAGGCCGCGGTGGTCGAGGTCCTTCAGGAGGTCCTTCCTTACTCACTGGCCGTCTTCACCCCTCCCGGCTGGGACGACCGCTACACGCGCGAGTGGGGCTTCGAGCTGGAGGACATCTATGCCTTCGGCGTGCGCTCCGCCCGCTCGAAGTGGCGCGCCACCGGGTTCCCGCTCGAGGACATGCCGGCCAACGTCTTCCCGGTCGACCCGGACCTGACCGAGGTCGAGATCGCCCGTCGCCAGATCACGCTGCTGAAGGCCGGGGTGATGGGGGCGCCGAACGGGCGCCCGCAATCCGATCCGGAGGTTCAGGAGATCTACTTCGACCTGGTCTCCCGCTCCTTCGACACGAGCGCCGCGAACGGCCGGCCGATGACGGTCCAGTGGCGCTTCTCCGACGCGGACCCCTGGCACGTCGTGATCCACAACGGATCGAGCCGCGCCGCCCCGGGCGAGGCGCAGGCCGCCGACGTCACGCTCGAGACCACCTGGGGGGAGTGGATCGGAGTGTCGCTGCGCGGCCAGGCGCCGTGGCGCGCCCTCGCGACTCGGAGGATGCGAATGCACGGCAAGCCGGCGCAGCTCCTGCGGCTCTCGAGAATGCTCCCGCGCCGCCCGACCCTGAATTAGGTCGGCTCAGCCTGCGTCGAAGAGGAAGCGGGCGACCTCGACGGCGGCCTGGTCGGCGGCCGTGAAGTCGCGCTCGGGCTGAGTGATGCGCTGGATGATGGCGCCGTCGCCGGAGCTGATCAGGTAGGTCACGACCGCCTCGGCGTCGAAGCGCAGCCGCAGCACGCCCTCCTCCTCCTTCACCCGGAGCACCTCCGCGAGCTCATGGCGGGAGCGCTCATAGAGCGCGCCGAGCTCCCGCTGAACATCCGGCTGGTGGCGGCCGGCGACGAAGAGCTCGGAGACCATGTACACGTACCCCCGCTCCTCGCCGAAGCTCCTCGCGAACGCCGTCGAGAGGGCCGCGATCGCCTCGTCCACCGTGCGGGCATCCACGAGAGCCTCGCTGAGGTTCCGAACCCGATACTCCGTGTCGCGCCTGATCACCTCGATGAGCAGCCGCTCCTTCGTGCCGAAGTAGTAGTGCAGGAGCCCGCGGCTGACGTCGGCCTTGGCGGCCACGCGCTCGAAGGTCGAACCGGCGATCCCAACCTCAGCGACGGATGCGCGCATGGCCTCGATGATGCGCGATGCCCGCACGCTGTTCAGAGACCGAGCGCGCGGCGCCTCGACCCTGCCCTTTGCCGACACGTCGGATGTCGCTTCCATACCTCCCGGAACGGCCAGCGGGGCCTCCGGGAAGGCGAGTCTAAAGCCTGAGACCTGATCGAGACGAAGTTGATACTGACAACGGTGCGGAGAGGCGTAGGCTGCCCGTCGGGATGTGGACGAGGATCGGGATGCGGGTCTCGGGGTTGGCGGTGACTGTGACATTGCTGGCGTTCGCGCCAAGCGCCATCGCCGCGACTCGCTACCTCAGCCAGCAGACGGGTGCGGATGC
>JAWVFM010000144.1:0-11541 GCA_033856015.1 Solirubrobacterales bacterium | reverse complement strand
GGCTGTCGCCAGACGATGCGGTCCGAGAGGCCGAGCTCGGCGGCCACGGCCCGGACCTCGTCCTTGAACAGCATCCGCAGGGGCTCGACCAGCTCGAAGCCAAGGTCGTCCGGAAGCCCGCCGACGTTGTGGTGGGACTTGATCGTGTCGGCGGCTCGGCCGTCGCCGCCGGACTCGATGACGTCCGGGTACAGCGTGCCCTGCACCAGGAACTTGGCGCCGCGGTGCTCCCGGGCGACGTCTTCGAAGACCCGGATGAACTCCTCGCCGATGATCTTGCGCTTGCGCTCCGGCTCGTCGACACCGGCCAGGCGCGCGAGGAAGCGCTCCGAGGCGTCGACGCTGATCAGGCCGTCGCCAAGGCGCTCGCGAAAGGCCTCGACCACCTGCGCTGCCTCTCCCTTGCGCATCATCCCGTGGTCGACCAGCACGCAGGTGAGCTGATCGCCGATCGCGCGGTGGACCAGCGCCGCGGCGGTCGCCGAGTCGACGCCACCGGACAGCCCGCAGACCACGCGCGCGTCGCCGACCTGGGCGCGGATGCGCTCGACCTGCTCGTCGATGACCGACGCGGGCGACCACCGCTCCTCGCAGCCGGCGATCTCCCTGAGGAAGCGATCGAGGATCTGCGTCCCGTACGGCGTGTGGACCACCTCCGGGTGGAACTGGATGCCGTAGACCCGCTGCTCGACGCTCTCGAACGCGGCGACCGGCGAGCCCGGGCTCGCCGCGAGAGCGGCGAAGCCCGCCGGCGCCTCGAAGACCGTGTCGCGGTGGCTCATCCAGCACTGCTGCTCCGGAGGAAGCTCGGCGAGCAGCGTGCCGCCGTCGCCAGTGACGGTCAGCTCCGTGCGCCCGAACTCGCCCGCTTCGGCACTCTCCACCCGGCCGCCCAGCGTCTGGACCATCGCCTGCATCCCGTAGCAGATGCCCAGAACCGGGAGCTCCAGCTCGAGCAGCTCGCGCCGCAGCGTCGGGGCCCCGGGCGAGTACACGGACGCCGGGCCGCCCGAGAGGACGAGGGCCGCCGGGTTCCGGCCGCGGATCGCCTCGATCGGGGTGTCGTGGGGCAGCAGCTCCGCGAACACGCCGCACTCGCGGATCCGCCTGGCGATCAGCTGGGAGTACTGCCCCCCGAAGTCGAGCACCAGGACCTCCTCGCGCGCCGCGCGCGGCACCTCCGCGCCGACTGCCGCGGCGCTGACCGGGTCCGTTCCCGCAACCTCACGGGCCGCCGTCGGGGAGGCCGGGACGGCCGACCCAACGCTAGCCATCGCTGACGGCCACCGCCTGAGCCACCGTGGCCCGCCCGTTCGAGCCCATCCCGACGGCCTGCTCGCGCTGGAGCTTCTTGCCCTCGGTCTGGAGCGCCGGGGCGATCATCACCTCGGCCCGCTGGAAGTCGCGGATGTCCTCGTAGCCGCAGGTCGCCATCGACGTCCGCAGAGCGCCCATCAGGTTGAACGTCCCGTCGTTCTCGTGGGCCGGGCCGAGGAGGATCTCCTCGAGCGTTCCGTCCTGCTTGGTCGCCACCCGGGCGCCGCGCGGGAGCGTGGGATGGAACGTCGCCATCCCCCAGTGAAAGCCACAGCCGGGCGCCTCCTTGGCGCGCGCGAGCGGCGAGCCGATCATCACGGCGTCGGCGCCGCAGGCGATTGCCTTCGAGACGTCGCCGCCGGTTCGCATGCCGCCGTCGGCGATCACGTTGCAGTACTCACCCGTCTCCAGCATGTGCTGGGAGCGCGCCGCCTGGACGTCGGCGATCGCTGTTGCCTGGGGGACGCCGATGCCGAGGACTCCGCGTGTGGTGCACGCCGCGCCAGGGCCAACGCCCACGAGGACGCCGACCGCCCCGGTGCGCATCAGGTGAAGTCCCGTGGAGTAGGACGCGCAGCCGCCGACGACCGTCGGCACCGGGATCTCGGCGATGAACTCCTTGAGGTTGAGCGGCTCGGAGCGCGTGGAGACGTGCTCGGCCGAGATCACCGTGCCCTGCACCACGAGGATGTCGAGCCCGGCCTCGAGGGCGACCTCGTAGTACTCGGTCACGCGCTGCGGGGTCAGCGACGCGGCGGCCACCACGCCCTGTGCCTTGATCTCCTCGATCCGCTGAGCCACGAGCTCGGCCTTGACCGGCTCCCTGTAGATCTCCTGCAGCAACGCGGTCGCCTTCGCCGGCGGCGCGCCGGCGACCTCCCGAAGGCGCGCCTCCGCGTCCTCATAGCGCGACCAGACGCCCTCCAGGTTGAGGACGGCCAACCCGCCGAGCTTGCCCACCAGCGCCGCGGTGGCCGGGCTCACCACCCCGTCCATCGCCGAGGCGACGAGCGGCAGCTCGAAACGGTAGGGGCCGAGCGACCAGGAGATGTCCACGTCGTCAGGGTCCCGGGTCCGTCGCGACGGAACGATCGCGATGTCGTCGAACCCGTATGCCCTGCGGCCCTTCTTGCCGCGACCGATCTCAATTTCCACGCTTCAAATGCCTCCGACTCTCAAAAGAAACCAGGCTAGGCGCGTTCGCGGACGAAAAAACCCCGGCGTGCCGGGGCTCGAAGGACGCTAGATGCGCGTTCTTTTCGGGCGCTGCCAACGCCCAGGCGATGATAACGGACGTATACCCGCGGCCCGAGCCGTCCGCCGCAAGGCGCGAAGATCACGAGCGCCATGAGCGACACAGGCTCCACGCCGGCGCCGGACGGGAGCTCCTCGCCCCCGGCCGGAACGGTGATCCCTCAGGCGGGCGAGATCCGCTCGGCACGGATCGAGAGCCTGCGCGCCATCGCTGCCCTCGCGGTCCTCGTGGGACATGTCGTCGCCGAGTCCCGTGCGCTCGGCGCGACGCAGACGACCGCGACGGGCCTGCCCCTGGTGGAGCGCGTCCTGTTCGGCGGCGGCTACGGCGTCTTCTTCTTCTTCGCCCTCACCGGCTACCTGCTCTACTGGCCGTTCGCCCGCCGCTACTACGGCGGCGGCGCGACCGTCGAGCTGCGGCGCTACGCGATGAACCGCGCGCTGCGGATCCTGCCCCTCTACTACGCGGTCATCTTCGTGGTCCTCGTGTTCGGAGCGGCCGTCTCGGCCGGCACCTGGATTCGCTTCCTGACTTTCACCCAGAGCTTCTCCGCCGCCACGATCGGGACGGTCGACGGGCCCGCCTGGTCGCTCGTGGTCGAGGTTCAGTTCTACGTCCTGCTCCCGCTCCTGGCGCTGGCGCTGGCGCGAGTCGGCGGCGGCTCGGCCCGCCGCGCAGCGCTGCTGCTCGGCGCCCTCGCGCTGATCTCGCTGGCCTTCCGCCAGCACTACATCTACGCGCCGGACTTCGCCCCGCCCATCTGGCGGATGAACATGCCGACCACGTTCCTGTTCTTCGTCCCCGGGATGCTCCTCGCCATCGCGAGGGTGGAGCTCGAGGAGCACAGGCCGCCTTGGCTGCGCGGCGGGCTGCTGCGCGCTGACCTGTGGCTCCTGGCGACCGTGCCGCTCTGGGTGCTGCTCATCGGCGTCAGCTACGACCTCGACTGGCTGTTGTGCGTCGCCGCGTTCCTGACGATCGGAGCGTGCGTGCTTCCGCTTCGCCCGGGGCCGCTCGTGCGCGCGCTCGAGTGGCGGCCGCTGGCGGCGCTCGGGGTGGCGTCCTACAGCCTCTACCTCTGGCACGTCCCGGTCCTGGAGCTGCTCCTCTCGCACCTCAGCGCTCCGACGAGCGTCGCCGGGCTGGCGGCCGTCGGCGTGCCCGTGGCAATCGGCGTCGCCGCGGTCAGCTACCTGACCATCGAGCGGCCCTTCCTGCGGCGGCGTCGGCAGTGGTCGAGCGCGTCCGCGCCGAGCGCAGCCGCGCAGGCACCCTCGGCGGCGGGGCGGGTACCTAGCTGACGCCGGCGGCGCGCACTTCGAGCTCACGGACCTGGACGCGCCCCGCGAGCCGCTCCACCTCAGCGGCGTCCAGGGTCCCTGCGCCGAGGTGCTGCGTGGACTCGGCCCCGCAGGCGACGCCGTAGGCGAGGCACTCCTCGGCCGAGCCGCCCTCGTAGCGAGCCGCCACGTAACCGGCCAGGAAGCAGTCGCCGGAGCCGACCGACGAGACGGCCTCGAGCGGGTCGATGGCGACCTCGTAGCGGCGGCGCTCCGCGCCCCGCCCGACGATCGCGACGCAGCCGGCTTCGCGGGTGATGATCGCCTCGCCGGCACCCATCTCGATCAGGCCCCCGAGGCCCATCGCCAGGTCGTCCGCGTCGTTGAACTCGTGGCCGACGGCCTCCTCAGCCTCGAGCACGTTGGGCGCCACGACGGCAGGCTCCGACAGGAGCGCCGCTCGCATCAGCTCGCCGTCCGTGTCGAGGACGCAGAGCACGCCGAAGCGGCTCAGCTCGCCGATCAGCCGGCCGTAGACCTCGGTGTCCACGCCCGGAGGGACGCTCCCCGCGAGGACGCACGCCGTCGCGCCCTGCGCGAGATAGAGGAGCTTCTCGACAAACTGATCGACCTCCTCGGTGCTGACCTCCGGACCGCGCTCGTTGAGCTCGGTCTGCTCGCCCGACGTGGGATCGATGACCGCCAGGTTGGTTCGCGACTCACCCTTGATTCGCGTGAAGTCGTGCAGGATCGACTCGTCGGTGAGGTGCTCGAGGATGCGCGCGCCAGTGGCTCCCCCCACCAGCCCGGTGGCGATGACCGGCCGGCCGAGCAGCTTCAGCGCTCGAGCCACGTTGACGCCCTTGCCGCCGGCGACTGTCCGCGACTCCACGGCCCGGTGGCGATGCCCAAGGCGGAAGCTCGGCACCGCAATCGTGCGGTCCACCGCTGCGTTCAACGTGACCGTCAGAATCATCCATACCCTCCAAGCCGCAGACTACTGAGTCCGCAAGCGCCCCAAGCCCCGTGCCCCGAGGCCGACGGCAAGCAGGCCCACCACGACCACCACGGCACGCGGGGGGTCCCCCGGAAGAGCCTGCCCCGCCGCGCCGGCGATGACAGGCGCCGGCACGGCGCGAGCTGCGCGGAGGTCCGCGGCTCCGTCGAAACGGCCGTCCACGAAGACGCGCGCGGCGCCAAGGCGCCGGCCCGCCGGAATCGGGCCGGTCACGCGCCCCGGATCCTGAACGCGCACCCGGACCCGCTGGTCATCGCGCGCGTACAGCCGCACGCTCGTGGCGGGCCGAAGCAGCAGAGGCCCATTCGCGAACCTGACCGGCACGCGAGCGGCGGGGCGCCCGGCGAGGAGCGGAACCAGCCGGTGGTAACGCGAGAACCCGTAGCGAAGGAGGGCCAGGGAGCCGGAGTCGCGCTCCGCCTCGGTGGGCGCGCCGAGCAGGGCCGCGACGAGGGTGACGCCGTGCCGAGTCCCCGAGCTCACGAGCACGTGGCGCGCGTCGACGGTCGTCCCGGTCTTCACGCCCGTCACGAAGCTCGCCTCGCGCAGCAGGTCGTTGGAGTTGACGAGGTGGCGGACCTCGGCGCCGCTGCGAACCGTCTTGCGCCGCGTGTCGACGATCTTCCGAAACAGGGCGTTGCGGCGGAGCACCCTGGTCAGGGCCACCAGGTCGCGGGCGCTCGAGTAGTTGCCGGGAGAGTCGAGGCCCACGGGCGTCGCGTAATGCGTGTCGCGCAGGCCGAGGCGAACCGCGGCGCGATTCATCTTCGCCACGAAGGCCGGCACCGAGCCGGCGACGCCGTCGGCCAGAGTGACGGCGGCGTCGTTGCCGCTCGGCAGCAACATCCCGTAGAGAAGGTCGTGGACGGTGTCACGCTCGCCGGGGCGCAGGCCCATCAGCGACTCCCCCGGGAGCGGCTCGTAGCGAGGGGCGGTCAGGCGCGCTCTGAGCGGCAGGTCGCGGAGCACCAGGTAAGCAGTCATGAGCTTCGTCGTCGACGCGATGGGCAGCGACTCCGATGCCTCCTCGCTCGCCAGGGTCTTCCCGTCGCTCGCGTCGACGACGAGCCATGCCCGAGCGTCAAGTGCCGGAGGGCTCGCAGCCGCCGGGGCAGCGAGGAGCAGGACGGCCGCGCAGGCAGCCGGAAGGGCTAGGCCTAGATCTAGCCGCCGCTGAGCTGCTTGCAGCCGCCGGCGACGATGTCGACGCACTGCTGCGGCTGCAGGACCTCGGGATCGATGCCGCGGTTCTGATTCAGCTTGAGGAGCTGGGCGCGCGAGACGCCCTCCTTCGCGGCGATCCCGGAGAACGTGTCGCCGTTCTTGACGACGTAGTAGTCGTCCTTCGGCTTGCTCGACGGCTGCGACGCGGTGGTGGTCGATGACGTGGTCGGGCTGGAGGATGAGTCCAGCGAGCTCGAGATCACCGCGACCAGGACGATCGTGACCACCGCCAGCGCCAGCAGGGCGAAGACCCGTGCGATCACGCGAGACCCACGCTTGCTGTCGTATTGGCTCGAGGCCATCGCTTCCATCGCCGTACCCGAGCGCCGAACGCTTGTACGGCGCCGCTAGTGGCGATGGTAGCCAGCGGGCGACGGCTTGCAACCCTCCGCGCGCCCGCGCAAGCCGTCGCCCAAGCCCGCCGCGAGCGTCGCGCCCGTCACGCACCGCTGAGCGACCAGAGCTCGGCGCGCAGGGCCTCCGCCGCCTGAGCCGGATCGTCGGCGCCCGCGATCGAGCGCGAGACCGGAACCAGGATCGAAGCCGGGTGATCCGCGATCGCCGCTGCGAGCCCGCTCGTGTCGGCGCCCTGGGCGCCCACGCCGGGCATCAGGAAGATCGCGTCGGGCATGAGCTCGCGCATGCGCGCGATCCGTGCCGGCGGGTTCGTCGCGCCGACGACGGCCCCAAGGCCGGACAGGCCGCCCGCGCCCACCAGACGCGAGGAGCGCTCCGCGACGAGGGCGGCGATGCGCTCGGACACCGTCCCGTCGGCGACTGCGAGCTCGAGCAGGTCCGCGGCGCCGGGGTTCGAGGTCAGGACCAGCGCGAAGACGCCCGCGCCGCATGCTTCGGCCTCGGCGATGAAGGGCTCGATCGCGTCGCCGCCGAGCAGCGGGTTGACGGTTGTCGCATCGGCCTCCAAGCCTCCGGGTCCGAGCAGGGCCCGCGCGTAGACGGCGGCGGTATGCGGAACGTCGCCGCGCTTGGCGTCGGCGACGACGAGCAGACCGGCACGCCGGGCCCTCGCCACCGTGTGCTCCAGCGCTTCCCAGCCGGCGCCGCCGAAGCGCTCGAAGCAGGCGAGCTGCGGCTTGGCGGCGATGCAGGAGGCACCGGCGAGGTCGATGAGGCGCTCGCACTCGTCGATCGCGGCGCCGGCGTCCTCGCCCGTCGGGTCGAGGCCAAGGCACAGCTGACTGCGGCGCTCGACGGCGAGCGCCGCAAGCCGATCCGAGAACGGCGCGGGGCTCACGAGGGGGTCCCCTGCGTGAGCCGCCGCCCGCTCGCCGGTCTCAGCTGCCCTTGATGGTGGACTTGAGCCCGGCCCCGGCGGAGAACTTCGGGACCTTGCCGCCCTGGATCGTGATCCGCTCGCGCGTGCGGGGATTGATGCCCTGCCGCTGGGCGCGCTCGGCAACGCTGAACTTGCCGAATCCCGTGAAGTTGACGTCGCCGCCGTTCCTCAGGACTCCGGTGATGCCGTCGAGGACAGCGTCAACAGCGTCGCCCGCTGCCTTCTTGCTCTCGAAGCCGCTTGCAATGTGGTCGACGAACTCGGACTTGGTCAATTGGGTTCCTCCTGTTTAAGGGCCAAAGCACCGCGGAACCTAGCAATGGCCTAGGACGGGGCTGGCCCTGGGCCTAACGGGAGGCCGCGAGAGTCGCGTAGCGCTGACGCATCTCGGGCCGCGCCGGCGGGCGAACGGTCCCCAGGCGACGCGGCGCCT
The DNA here is from genome assembly GCA_033856015.1 of Solirubrobacterales bacterium. GTDB lineage: Bacteria > Actinomycetota > Thermoleophilia > Solirubrobacterales > 70-9 > JAWVFM01. The sequence goes on along the minus strand of JAWVFM010000144.1, from coordinate 3,717 downwards.
GGAACCCCGCCACCCGCAGCCACGCCTCCAGCCCCGCCAGGTTCGGCACCCACCAGTTGAAGGACGTCTCCAGGGGCAGGAAGCGCGCGGCGGGCCGCCTGGAGCGCAGCCCGACGGCGCGGCTATAGGGCTCGAAGACCCGCAGCTCGCCCCCGGCGCGAAGCGTCTCGCGGGTGCGCTCGAGGCCCCGCACCGGGTCTCGCAGGTGGAGCAGGAGCGCCCCGATGAACGCGAAGTCCACCTCGCCGCCCACCCGCTCCGGGGCGAGCTCGTAGATGTTGCAGACGACCCGCTCGACGGCGGAGCCGAGGGCGGCGGACGCCAGCTCGAAGCCACGACCCAGCCGCACGTCGTACTCGGCCTGGCCGCGCCGGAGCTCCTCGCGCCGGTGCGGCGGCCACTCCGCGTCGTCGATCTTCTCGACGTCGGTGGCCACCACGGTCCCACCCCGGCGCTCCATCTCGAATGCCCAGAAGCCGTCGAACGTGCCGATGTCCACGCAGCGTCGCCCCGACAGGTCGTCCGGCAGCACTCGCTCCGCAACGGCGCGCAGGTCGACGTACCCGGGGGTGACCACGCCCGGGGCGAGCTCCATCGTGTGGTACCAGGTCGAGTTCGAGGCGACCGCCGCGCGGGCGGCCGCAACCCGATCATCCGCCGCTTCCCGGGGCGAGTCGGAGTCGGCTGGCACTCGCTCTCGCTCCTTCCCGGCGTCACCCACTGCGCCGCGGCACGGTAGATGATTCCTCTGCCCGGCGGCCCTGGCGGCGTCTGATAGAACCGGGCTGTGAACGCCGTCGACGCGGCCACTGCGCGAGCCGCGATCGCAAGGCGGCGCCTCTGGTACCACACGATCGAGCTGGCGCCCGGGGTGGTGACGCCAGGCTGGTTCGACCTGCGCGGGATCGTCGATCGCCTCCCCTGGCCGGACGTGCGCGGCAAACGCTGTCTGGACGTGGGCCCGTACGACGGCTTCCTCTCGTTCGAGCTCGAGCGCCGGGGGGCGGCCGAGGTCATCGCCGCGGACATTGCGTCGGCCGCGGACTGGGATTGGCCGGCGCGCATGCGGGCCCTGGGGCCGGCAGCGCTCGCCGAGCAGGCGGGACCCGATCCGGGTGGCGGCTTCGAGATCGCCCGGGAAGCGCTCTCCTCCTCCGCCCGGCGGGTCGAGGTGAGCGTCTACGACCTCAGCGAGGCAACGGTCGGCAGCTTCGACGTCGTGGTCTGCGGGAGCCTGCTGCTCCACCTCCGCGACCCGGTGCGTGCCCTCGAGGCGATCCGGGGCGTCTGCCGCGAAGCCTTTCTATCGGCCGAGACGATCGACCCGTTGCTCACCCTCGTCTCGCCACGGAGGCCGGGAACTCGCTTTCGCGGGGGCGAGCGCATGCAGTGGCTGATCCCGAACCGGGCCGCGCACGCCGCAATGCTCGCCGCCGCCGGCTTCGAGCTCGACCGCGTCACACGGCCCTACGCCATCCCCCTCGGACCCGGCCACCCCGCCACCCGAACCTCGGCGGCGACGCTTCGCCGGGAGGCGGCCACGATCCTGCTCACGGGCCGGCGCGGCGTGCCGCACGTTGCCGCGCTGGCTCGGCCCGGCTGAGCACCCGCTCGTAGAGCTCCTCGTAGCGCGGCGCCACGACGGCCCAGTCGAGCTCAGCGGCGCGCTTCCGGCAGGCGGCCGCGACAGCCGCATCCGGAGCCGCGGCGAGCCCGTGCTCGAGCCCGGCGGCCAGCGCGTCCGGGTCGTCAGGCTCGACGAGCTCCCCGATTCCAGTGCGGTCGACGATCAGTGGACCGGCGCCCGAGCGCGTGGCAACGACGGGCGTCCCGGCGGCGAGCGACTCGAGCAGGACCAGGCCGAATGCCTCGTCCACCGCCGGCAGGACGCTGATCCAGGCGTTCCCGAAGAGCCGCGCGAGTGCGGCGGTCCAGTCGCCGTCGACGTGCTCGACGCCGGCGGGCAATCCGCCGCGCGCCGGGGCGCGGCGTCCGGCCAGGAGAAGCCGTGCGGTCGGCCGCCGGGCGCGAGCCGCGGCGAAGGCACGGAGCAGGAGGTCGCCGCGCTTGCGCTCGTCCTCCAGGTTCGCGGCGCAGACAACTATCGGAGCCTCGGCGCGGGCTGGCTCGGCGGCGAAGTCCGCGACCCGCACGCCGCCCGGCAGGACCTCCACCTGCCGGCCGAAGTAACGCTCGAGGGGAGCGGCCGCCGGCGGCGAGAGGGCTGTCACCGCGTCGGCGCCGGCGATCGCGGCAGCCGTCATCTCCAGCCGGTAGCGACGCTTCACGAGGTAGGCGCGATTGGCGATGCCGTGGTAGGAGAAGACCACCGGCGGGCCACCCCGGTCGCGGGCGCGGAGCGCCGCCCACGCGTCCGCCGCGTAGAAGGAGTGCGCGACGTCGAAGCCGCCGCGCTGCAGGCGCCACCAAGCCGGGAGCGCGTGCGCGACGTGGTCCTCGTACCAGCTGAGCGGTAGCCGCTGCGGCGGCCGCCAGTCCCGCACGACGCGCACGCCGTCCTCTACCGCAACCCGTGGCGCCCCCCGGTGGCTGGTCAGGATCGTCACCTCGTGACCGCGCGCCGCCAGCTCCACTCCGAGGTCGTGGATCAGGCGCTCGGAGCCGCGCCGCACCTCGGGCCAGTAGGTCGGGTGAAGAAGCGCTACCCGCATCGGCGTCCTGGCGTCGTCCTGCCCGGCACTGCTCAGACGACGAACGTGCGCGCGGCGATTGCGGCGCGAACCGTCGCGCCAATCTCCACGGCGTCGACCAGGGCGGTGCTCGCAATCGCCAGGGTGACCCGCGCTGCGCGCCGCGCGCTCAGCGGCGGCGTGAACGCACCCGCGTCGTCGAGGTAGGGGACGGTGAGCAGGAGGCTCGCGCCCCGCGTTCGCCGCGCCAGCGCCGCGCCGGCGACCGCGAGCGGGAGCGTGGCATGCGAGCGCTTCCAGAAGACGCGCATCGGCAGGGCACCTCGCAGCGGCGGGTGCCGGCGCACCAGCCTCGGGAGGAAGTCGCGCCCGGCGGCCTCGCGCAGCGCCGTCGGCAGCGACTTGGGAATCACGGCGTGGCGGACGAGCGCAGGCTCGACGTACCGAGTGCTCGCTCCGGCTGCGGCGGCCCGCAGCGCCAGGTCGGTGTCTTCGCCGAAGAAGGGGAACTGCTCGTCGAACCCGCCGAGTCGCTCGAGGAGCCCGCGCGGGTAGGCGATGTTGCAGGTCTGCGACCAGAAGCTGGCGCCGTCGATCCGCTGGCTGCGCGCCAGGCCATGCAGCAGATGCTCCTCGTCCGGGTCGGGCTCCGTTCGCCCCTGGAGGATCTCGTCGTCGCCGGGCCGCGCCGCCAGCAGCGCCTCGAGCCACTCGGGGGCGGGCCGGCAATCGTCGTCGGTGAAGGCCACGAGGGGCGCCGAGGAGGCGCGCCAGCCGACGTTTCGCCGCCCGGCGACGTTCGAGTCGCGCGGCCCTTCGATGAAGCGCACCGAGAGCTCACCGGCCACGGCGGGAAGCGCACCGGCAGGCCCGTTGAGCACGACCACGACCTCAAACGGGGCCCGGACGGTCTGGTGCGCCAGGGCCTCGAGCGCGAATCCGAGGCGCTCCGGCCGGTTGCTCGGGACGACGACGCTGACCGCTGCCCGCGCGAGCTCAGGCGGCCCGACCTTTGCGAGCGAAGACATGGCGGGAAAGAGCTTAGGCTTTCGCGAGTGCCCCGGAA
>JAWVFM010000143.1:0-3076 GCA_033856015.1 Solirubrobacterales bacterium | reverse complement strand
CTGGCGCAGTCGACCGTCACCGGCAACACCTCTCCCACCGCCCCCGCAGGCATAAGCAGCACCAGCCTCGCCGGCCCGGTGACGCTGCGCGGCGACCTGATCAACCAGGGACTGACCGCCTGCAATGCACCGCTTACCGCCTTCACCGCGAATTCTTTCAACGCCGACGCGGGCCAGAGCTGCGTCGGCCCGCACGGAGACACCGACAAGGACAACGCCGGGGCCTTCCTGCTCGACCCCCTCGCGCTCAATGGCGGCCCCACGCAGACCCAGGCGATCGCGGCCACGAGCTCGGCTTTCGACGTCGTGCCCGCGGCGTCGTGCGTCGCCGCCGACGGCACGACTCCACTGACCGTGGACCAGCGCGGGGCGGAGCGGCCGACCGGCGCGGCCTGCGATGCCGGCGCCTACGAGCGCGTCACCTGCGGGGGGTTCCTCCCGATGTTGCTCGGCGGGCCGGGCAACGACACCCTGAACGGGACGTTGTTCCAGGACGTGATCGTCGGGTCCGCCGGCAATGACACGATCGACGCCAAGGCGGCTGACGACGCCCTCTGCGGAGGATCCGGCAACGACACCCTGACCGGCGGCACGGGTCAGGATCAGATCTTCGGCGACGCCGGAAACGACACCGTTCTCGCCAAGGATGGCGTCGCGGACACCATCGATTGCGGCCCGGGCACTGACACGGCGACCTTCGACCACGGCCTCGACACGGTCAGCGGCTGCGAAATCGACACCGACGCGCCTCCCGGCACGGTGATCCCGCCGGTCACCAAGCGCAAGTGCAAGAAGGGCAAGAAGCTGAGGAAGGTCCACGGCAAGAAGAAGTGCGTCAAGAAGAAGCGCAAGAAGTAGCGCTCTACGCCTATCCGGCGAGCGCGAGCAGGTCGCGACCGGCAGCTTTGGCCTCGTACAGGGCGCCGTCGGCTTCGCGGATCAGGTCCTCCGGGGACTGGACCGGCGACCACGCGGCGAGCCCTGCTGAGCACGTCTGACCAACCGGGGTCGCCACGCGTAGCCGCTCGACGATCGGCCGGGCGCGCTCGAGATCGCAGCCCGGTAGCAGCACCATGAACTCCTCGCCGCCCCAGCGCGCGATCACGTCCGCCTCCCTCACCTGCTCCAGCCAGCTGGCGGCCAGTCGGCAAAGCATCGCGTCGCCGGCAAGGTGGCCTCGGGTGTCGTTGTATTCCTTGAATGAGTCGAGGTCGAACAGCGCGAGGCTGAGCGAGGTGCCGTCGCCCTTCGCGCGGGCGATCTCCTCCTCGAGCCGCTTCTCGATCGCTCGCCGGTTGAGCAGGCCCGTGAGCGAATCGAAGGCCGCGAGGTCGCTGAGCTCGACGAGCAGGCGCTCGCGCTCGGCCGTCGCCACGACGCGATCGGTGACGTCGACCGCGCGGGCGTAGGCCAGGCCCCCTTCCCCCTCTGAAGTCGTCGACGTCCACCGCAGCCAGCGCCACTCGCCGTCCTTGGTCCGGAAACGGGCCTGGAAGTCGGAGACGGTGCCGTGGCGGAGCCGCGCCTTCCGGGCGGCCACCGTCCGAGCGCGGTCGTCAGGGTGCACGAACTCGATCGCCGGGCGCGAGCACATCTCCTCCGGGGAGTAGCCAAGGATGCGCTGCCAGGCGGCATTGAATTCGAGGAAATAGCCATCGTGGCTATAGGTGCAGAGCAGGTCGTTCGAGAGGTCGAAGAAGCGGCGGGCCCGGGCATCCGCGCTCGAGCGCTGGGCCACCAGCCAGATGGCGAATGCGGCCACGACCGACATCGAGATCGCTGCGAAGATCCACCGCGTGATCTCCGAGTAGCCGGCGGTCTGCCCGACCAGGGCGAGTGTGAGCCCGTAAGTCGCGAGCGCCCAAGCCAGATAGGCGATCGCCGCCCGCCGCGGCAGCAGGTAGGCGGCGATGAGGATCACCCAGACGAGGATGCTCCCGTACTGGCCGGTGGCCACCCCGCTCTCGTAGGTGAGCAAGCCGTCGACCAGGACGATGACCCCGAGCGCGGCGCAGACGGTGCCCAGGTTGACGCGATCGGCGAGGCGCAGGAAGAGGGCCCCGGCGAGCGCCATCACACCGGCGATGAGCGCCGAGGGGAGGACGGCGACGGAGCCGGGATGGGGCAGTACCAGCGAGATCGGGACCAGCGCCGACCCGAGGAGCAGCAGGCAGCCTGTCGCCTTCGCGCCCTTGAGACTCGGCTGTCTGAGCATGGTCGGGGTCAGGCCCAATCGGTAGTCCATATGGACAGCTTCGACCGTCTGCGGGCCTGCCTTTAGAAACCGGCGTTACGAGCTACCCGTGCGGGCGGGCCATCTTGTGGTGGTCCAGCGCCTCGTCGAGGATCTTCTCGTCGACGCCCATCTCGCGCGCGACCTCGCGTAACGACCGCCCCGAGTCCGCCGCTTCCTTGACGATCTCGGCGGCCTTGTCGTAGCCGATGTGCGGGTTGAGCGCCGTCGCCGTGGCAAGGGTCGCCTCGGCGTGGCGCTCGAGCATCTCGGGGTTGGGCTCGATCCCCTGGACGCACTTGGTGTCGAGTAGCCGCGAAGCGGAGGCCAGCAGCTTGATCGAGTCGAGCAGGTTGCGCGCGATCAGCGGCACGCGGACGTTGAGCTCAAACTGGCCCTGGGTCCCAGCGAGCGTGATCGCGGCGTCATTGCCGATCACCTGGTCTGCGACCTGGATCGTGACCTCGGGGATGACCGGGTTGACCTTGCCGGGCATGATCGAGGAGCCCTTTTGCAGCTCTGGCAGGCGGAGCTCGGCGAGGCCGGCGCGCGGACCCGACCCCATCAGCGCGAGGTCGCCGGAGATCTTGATCAGCGAGACGGCGAGCACCTTCAGCGCACCGGAGAGCTCCACCAGCGAGTCGCGGCTGGCGTTGCCCTCGAACGGGTCCTCCGGCGTCGAGATCTCGACTCCGGTCGCGTCGGCCAGATCCCGCTCGGCGGGACGGCGGCCGGCACCGGCATCAACACGCACGCCGAGTTTGCCCAGCGGGTCCGCGGCAAGCTCTCCGCGGCGAGCGGGCTCGAGATCTCCGCGCCGGAGGATCCATTCGAGGGCAATGC
>JAWVFM010000142.1:0-2570 GCA_033856015.1 Solirubrobacterales bacterium | reverse complement strand
GAATGCCCTCGACCAGGTAGGAGACCGGGTTGTACGTCGCGATCGTCCGGAACCAGTCGGTCTGGATCAGGTTGCGGGGCAGGCTCATCGAGCTGAGGAAGAGGAAGACGAAGAACAGCGGGAACATGCCCTGCACCGCCTCGCCGGAGCCGGTGCGCAGCGCGACGAAGGCTCCGAAGGATCCGAAGCCGATCGCCATCACGATCGAGAGCGCGTAGATCACCGCGACCCCACCGATCCCGGCGGCGAAGCTCGCGCCGGCGATGAGCCCGACGAGCAGGTACACCGTGGCCTGCACGATCCCGAGCGCGACCACCCCGGCGAGCATGCCGCTGAGCAGCGCCACGCCGCGCAGCGGGGTCAGGGCCAGCCGGTTGAAGAAGCCGCTCTCGATGTCCGTGGCCAGGTCCGTGCCTGCGTTCATCACCGAGAACAGGGCGCCCTGCATGAAGGGCACGGCAAGCGCGAACGTGAGGTACGAGCTCGTGGGGAAGCCGGGGAGGTTGGTGGCGTCCGAGAGCCCGCTGGAGTTCACGGCGAGCAGGAAGAGCGGGAAGATCAGCGCCGGGACCACCTGCGCGGGGCGGCGCGCGGTTCGAATCAGCGAGCGCTGCGCGAGGACCCTGACCTCGGAGAGGACCGCGCCGCGGCCACGGTCGCTCATGCCCCGGCCCCCTCCGGCTGGAGGTCTGGGGCGCCCTGCTCGCCTGGCTCCTCCTCATCGGCCGCGCCCTCGAGCGAGCGGCCGGTCTTCGCGAGGAAGACGTCGTCGAGCGTCGGCGCGTGGAGCTGAAGGTTCTCGACCGCCAGGTGCTCCGAGTCCAGCGCGCGCACGACCTCGGCGAGACTCGCCTCGCCGCCGGTGAGCCGAACCGCGATCGCGTTGCGCGACCCCGTGACCTGCTCGCCGAAGCGCATCAGGACGCTCTCCACCCGGCCGCGGTCGTTCTCATCGCGCGGGATCGCCTCGACTGTCGGCCGCCCGATCTCGGCCTTCAACTCGGCCGGGGTCCCGGTGGCCACGATCTTCCCCTGGTCGATGATCCCGAGGTGGTCGGCGAGCACGTCGGCCTCCTCGAGGTACTGCGTGGTCAGGAAGACCGTGACGCCGTCGTCCGCGGCGAGCCGGGCGACCTCGTCCCAGAGCGCGGTTCGGCTCTGGATGTCGAGGCCGGTGGTGGGCTCGTCCAGGAAGAGCACGCGCGGGCTGTGGACCAGGGCCAGTCCGAGGTCGAGGCGGCGCTTCATCCCGCCGGAGTAGCCGCCGACCCGCCGGTCGGCCGCGTTGGACAGGCCGACTCGGTGCAGGAGCTCCTCGCCGCGGCGTGCCCGCTCCGCCTTCGCGGTGCCGTGGAGCGCCATCTGAAGTCGCATGTGCTCGCGCCCGGTGAGGAACGGGTCCAGCGCCGCCTCCTGGAGTGCGGCGCCGATCTGCGTACGGACCTTCGGCCCGTCCTTGACGATGTCGAAGCCGGCCACCCTCGCCGTGCCCGCCGTCGGCGGCAAGAGCGTGGTCAGCATCAGGACGGTGGTCGACTTCCCGGCGCCGTTCGGGCCCAGGAAGCCATAGATCTTGCCCGGGCCGACGTAGAGGTCGATTCCGTCGACGGCCCGCGGCCCCTTCTTGAATTCGCGGACAAGTCCCTCGACCTCGATGCTCGCTGGTGCGTTTTCAGTCACACACCGAAAATACCGAGGCGCGCTACCGTGCTGCCCGGTGCCCAATATCAACGCCAGCCGCAGCGTCGAGATCGACGCGCCCATGGCGCGGGTCTACGCCGTCGCCTCCGATGTCCCGGGCGCCGAGCGCTGGCGCAACCAGGTCGTCGAGATCGAGGTCCTGGAGACCGACGCCGAGGGCAGGGCCACCCTGGTGGAGGAGGTCACCGACGCGAAGGTGAAGAAGGTGACCACCAGGCTTCGCTTCTCCTATGACCCGCCGGACGCCATGAGCTGGGAGCAGGAGAAGGGCGACATGAAGTGGCTGCGCGGCGGCTGGCGCTTCGAGGAGCTGGACGAGGCGCGCACCCGAGCGACCTTCTCGCTCGAGGGTGATCCGGGCCGCCTCCTCGGCATGCTCCTGCGCGGGCCGGCGATGGGAATCGTCAGCGACCTGATGACCAAGGACCCGACCGACGGGCTGAAGCGCGAAGCCGAGTCGGGCGCCACGTAGCCCGTAGCCGGAGAGGTACCAGGTCTCTGATCAGGCTCGGCTGAGCTCCTCGAGCACCTGTACGACCGAGCGGTACGGCCTGCCGGTGCCGCGCTCGAGGCCCACCTCGCAGGTGCGGTTGCTCGAGACGTAGGCGTCGAAATCGCGGCCGGCGAGCGCCGCGGCCTCATCGCGTGTGGCCGCCTCCGTCAGCTCCGGGTGCAGGAAGCCGCGGTCGCCGGCGAACCCGCAGCAGGTTGCCGCGGGCGGGATCTCGACCTCGTCGGCAAGTGCTCCGGCGACCCTGGCCAGGGCGACTGTCAGGTCGAGCTGCCGGGTCGAGCAGGTGGGGTGAACCGCGATGCTGCCCAGCTTCCGGCCGACGCTCAGGCCGGGAAGGATGCGCTCGACCCAGGCG
>JAWVFM010000141.1:0-3764 GCA_033856015.1 Solirubrobacterales bacterium | reverse complement strand
GAGGCCCTCGATCGCCGCGTCCGCCTGCTGGGTGAGCTCCTGGCTCACCTTCCCCAGTCCGCGGCCCAGCTCGGCCCGCACGTAGTCGACGTTGATCGCGGTCTCCTCGCTGTCGAGGACCCGCGCGCCGATCTCGACCGCCTTCGTGAGGGTCTCCGCCGGGTGCTGCCCGGCCTCGGCCCGCAGGCGGACCACCCGGGCGGCGCGTTCGTCAGCCACGGTCAGGTGCTCGATGACCAGCCGGTCGCCAAGCACCCGCACCGTGCCCTCGCCGGCGTGGTCCAGCGGTAGTTGGGGTCTTTCGGACGCTTCCATCGGACTCACGAAGGTAGTCGCCGGCTCCGACGGAAAGCTGACGCGGCCCGCGCCGCGCCTGTGCTCAGGCGCTCTTGGTACGGAAGCGGCCCTTGCCCTCGGCGTCCTCACCGACCTTCTCGAAGTCGCCTGCCTGGCGCGCCGCCTTGAAGGCGTCCTTCAGATCGGTCACTTGAACGCCCAGCTTCTCAGCGACGTCGTCGCGGCTGAACTCGGGCTGGCCGAGCCCGTTGGCCGCCTCGACGACCTGGTCCTGGGTGACTGTGGGGGTCATATGTTCCTTTCGTTGGCCTCGTCAGTGTGGCAGCCGGGGAGCCGATCCCGGCGCGACGATACGATGCGGACCGTTTCTCGACCCCTGAAGGAGGACCGTGGCCGTAGACATTGCAGAGGTTTCGAAGCTCGACGTCGAGCCTGGAGAGCTGCCTGAGACCATGGCGGCCTGGGTGATCCGCGCGGAGCGGGAGGGCGAGCCCAAGGACGCCTTCCAGATTGAGGAGATCGAGGTCCCAGAGCCCGGCGCCTTCGAGGTCATCGTCCGCGTCATGGCCGCCGGCGTCAACTTCAACAACGTCTGGGCCGCGCTCGGCAAGCCGGTCTCCGTCTTCAACTACGGCGACCACCCGGAGTACGGCCATCACATCGGCGGCTCCGACGCCTCGGGGGTCGTGTGGAAGGTCGGCGAAGGCGTGACGCGCTGGAAGCCGGGCGACGAGGTCGTCGTCCACTGCAACCAGGCCTCCTACGAGGACGTCGAGGTGCATGGCCTCGATCCGATGGCCGCGCCCAGCCAGAGGTTCTGGGGCTATGAGACGACCTGGGGCTCGTTCGCCCAGTTCACCAAGGTCCAGGCGCAGCAGCTCCTGCCGAAGCCGGCCAACCTCTCCTGGGTCGACTCGTCGGCGTACGGCCTCACCTACTTCACCGCCTACCGGATGCTCATGGACCGCTGCCATATCCAGGCGGGCCACAATGTCCTGATCTGGGGCGCGGCGGGCGGCCTCGGCGTCTTCGCCGTGCAGCTGGCCAAGGCGGCCGGCGCGAACGCCGTCGGCGTCGTTTCCTCCGCCGAGAAGGGCGAGCTCGTCAAGCAGCTCGGCGCGGTGGACTACATCGATCGCAACGAGTTCGCGGGCATGATGCGCCGCGGCGGCGAGTCGGCCGAGGAGGAGAAGGAGCGCTTCGGCGTCACCAGGGCATTCGCCAAGAAGGTCAAGGGCATGCTCGGCGACGCCCCGGACATCGTCTTCGAGCACGTCGGCCAGGCAACGTTCCCCACCTCGGTCTTCACGGTCAAGCCCTTCGGGAAGGTCGTGATCTGCGGGGCGACGTCCGGCTACACGCTCGACTTCGACGTCCGCTACCTGTGGATGAAGCAGAAGGAGATCCTCGGCTCGCACTTCGCCAACGCCTACGAGTGCACCCGCGCCAACCAGTTGATGGCGGAGGGCAAGATCAGGCCGGTCCTGTGGAAGGCGATGGATTTCGACGGGGTGCCCGGAGCACACCAGCTCCTTCACGAGAACAAGCACGCCGGCAAGATCACGATCATGGCCGGGGCCACCGACGTGGACGAGGGCAGGCACGAGGACGGTCCAGGCGCGATCTGGGCCGAGGTCGGCGCCTGACCGGCGGCGATAGGATCCGCCGCCGGGTGACCCACGTCAACTACATCGACTGGCACGCCACCCCGTTTCGGGCGGATCGGTGGCTTGCCATCTGGAGGCCGGCGCTCGACCGGGCGCTCGCCTTCGGCGCCACCACCTCGTACCTCACGCGGAACATCGACGATCCGCTCCACTTCCGCCAGGTCTCCATGTGGGACGACAAGGCCGACTTCGAGCGCTACTGGGCGTCGGATGAGATCGCGGCGCTCCGCCAGGAGGCGCTGAGCTATTTCGCTAAGCCGCTGCTCCCCGGCTGGCACTCGCTGACGGCTGACGCCGACGCTTCGCCCCAGGCCGCGGCGGCCGAGACGGCGACCGAGTAGCGCTCGCGACCGCGGCGGCGGCCGCGACCTCCAGGGCGAGGGTCTCGCCGGCGGCGCGCAGGATCCCGAGCATCGCGTCCGCAGCGGGCGAGCGTGCTCCCTCGGTCCGCACCGCGGCCCACACGCGCCGGGTGGGCGCCTCGGGGACGATCCTGCGAACCACGACGTCGGGGCGCAGCGCCGCAAGCGCCAGGTCCGGGAGAAGCGTCACGCCAAGCCCCCCGGCGACGAAGCCCTGGAGCACCGAGTAGTCATCGGACTCGAAGGCGATGCGCGGCTCGAAGCCGGCCTCGCGGCACGCCTCGATGATCACGTCCGCGCACGTGCTCGGACGGGTCCCGGACAGCCACGGCTCGTCGGCCAGGTCGGTGAGCCGCACGGTGTCCGCGCCGGCGAGCGGATGGTCGGTGGGCAGCGCGGCGTGCATCGACTCGGCGATCAACTGAACACGCTCGACGTCGCGCTCCTCCCCGCGCGGCAGCGAGGGGTAGTCGAAGATCACGGCCAGGTCGAGCTCGCCGCGGCGAAGCAGCGGCAGGGACTCCTCCGGCTCGGACTCGGAGAACTTCAGCTCGATGCCGGGGAACTGCGCGCGAAATGCCGAAAGGGCGCGCGTGACCAGCGTGGCGCTCGCGCTCGGGAAGCTCGCCAGGCGAAGCCGGCCGGCCTCGAGGCCGGCGATCTCGCCCAGCTCCCGCTCGGCCTCCTCCAACCGGGCGATGACCGCGTCGGCGTGAGTTAGGAGCGATGCGCCGGCGTCGGTGAGCTTCGGTCCGTCCTGCGCGCGAGCCAGGAGCGCCATGCCCACCTCCCGCTCGAGGGTGGCGACCTGCTGGCTCACGGCCGACTGCGACAAGTAGAGGGCGTCGGCCGCGGCCGAGAACGAGCCCTGGTTCGCGACCTCGCGAAGGATCCTCATCCGCTTGACGTCAAGCATAAGCACAGCTTATCAACTACTCCACAACTTCCTGTTGCGCTTATGTCGTGGCAGGCGCATGATGGACCTACCAGACGAACCAGGAGGTTCCCAATGCTCGGCTCGATCCGCACCGCTCGCCGCCTTCGCAACGCCCAATCCGGCGACCACACCCAGCGACCGCACTCGCGCGGTGCGCTCCCCGGGTCTCCCCCGGGCGCCGGCGGACGGCTCCTCGACCTGACCATCCTGATTCCGCCTCGATGATGTTCGAGACACGACTCACGAAACTGGCCCCGGCCGCGTTCAACATGCAGATGAACGAGGAGCCGGCGGTATCGATTCGCAGGGTGGACGTGGACGGCGACCGGGCAATCGACCGCCTCGCGCGGCTCGACTCGCGGCGCCTGCCCACCGGCCCGTGGCTGGCGGCGGAGCGCGGTGGTGAGCCCCTCGCGGCGATCTCGCTCGCGACCCGCGAACTCGTCGCGGACCCGTTCGTCCGAACGGCGGAGCTCGGCGAGCTGCTGGAGCTTCGCGCCA
>JAWVFM010000140.1:0-3720 GCA_033856015.1 Solirubrobacterales bacterium | reverse complement strand
GCCGGCTCGTGGTCTCGCACCGCCGAACCGACCTCGCTCGCCGGCCTGCCGAGGTTCCTCGCGGAGTCGGCGGGTCTCGGCGGGCATCCCTGGGGGGCCGATGAGCTGCCCTCGGGTGTGGGCATCGCCCAGTTCGATCCGGTGATCGATCGCGACGATCCGAAGGCGCGCGAGGTGGTGATCGGCGACTGGGGGCTCGACGAGCGCGCTCTCGAGCGCTTCACGACGCCACTGACCTGCGCTGTCTCGGGCCGGCGCAAACTCCTCCTCGAGGGGGATGAGGAGCTGTGGGTAGACCTGGACGACGACCCGCTGGAGCTCTCGCCAATCGCCGTGAGCGACGCCCCGGCCGCCGACCAGGGCGAGCTCGACCGCCTGCGTGCCGCTCTTCGCCACCCGGGAGTCTTGGCGAGCCGCCCGTGGGGAGATGCTGAGGTGGAGCTGCCCGCCGAGGAGCTGGAGCGCTTGGAGGAGCGCATGCGCCTGCTTGGCTACATGTAGCCGCCTGAGGTCGCGCGCTTAGACTTCCGGGATGGGACCAAGGGCCGCTTGGCGGCGCCTCAGGACGCTGCGCCGAGCCGTTCGATTCCGGATCTGGGCGGTACGCCTCGCGCTGCGAATGCGTCGCAGCGGCGGGCGGTTGATCCTCGACGCTCCGTGGGGCGCCGAGCTCGAGGACGTGCCCCACCTCAGCGTGTTGCCGCGGGGATCGGGCGACGCCACGTTCACCCTCCGCCTCGGCCGCGGCGTCAGGTTCGCGCACGGAGTATCAATCGAGGTCTGGGCCGGCGGAACGAACGTGCTGGAGATCGGCGACTTCGGCGACTTCAGCCAGTGCAAGCTCCAGTTGCGCTCCGGTTCGATCCGCGCTCGCGACCACGTCCAGGTCCGCGATTTCTCGGTCCTGAAGTCATACGGAGACCTCTTCCTCGGAAGCCGCGTCGTGGTCAACTACATGACCGCTCTGCATTGCGAGGAGAGCGTCGTGCTCGACGACCTAGTCGGCATGGCCGAGCGGGTGACGATCGTCGACACGGACAAGTTGCTGTTCGCCGGGGACGACTACTTCAACGATCGTCACAGCCGCATCGGGCCCGTGTCGATCGGTCGCAACACCTATGTCGGGACCGGCGTGGTCATTACCCGGGGAGCACGAATCGGCCGGAACTCGGCGGTGGCAGCCAACGCCGTCGTCACCGGCGGCGAGTATCCAGACGGGCATGTCCTCGGCGGAATCCCCGCGAAGCTCTTGAAGGCCCTTCCCCCGCCCGATCCTGAGCAGGACCAGGCGCCACCGGCTGGCTAGCGAGCAAGCTCCGGATCGCCGCCCGCGGCCTCGATCGCAATCAGCCGGAGCTCTCCTCCCACCGGTTCGCGACTGCCGTCCACGTTTCTGGCCGCGGCGAGTGCCGACTCAAAATGATCCTGGTCCAGGCAGCTGAAGATCCGTCCTGTCCGATCGAGCTCACCCGCGATCTCGAGCTGGTGGTCATCCACGTGCTCGCCATGCGCGCGGAGCCTCGGGATGGTGACGGGCTTGACGCCCAGGGAGATCGCGTTCATGAGGGTGCCGACGCCTGCGTGGCAGACCATCACGTCGGCGGCGCGCATGAGCGCAGTCAGCTCGTCGTAGGGGAGCGCTTGGCGCCAGAGGACGCCGTCGACGCCGGAGCGTGGCGGCGTCGAGCCATGCTGGATGATCGCGTCCTCGTCGCCCCGAGCGGCAAGCACCCAGTCCACCAGCCGGTCGAAGGGCGCCGGGTGGGTGCCGAGGGTGCAGAGGATCACAGGAGCGACCCGTGGTACTCGGCCTTGCGCAGGACGCCGGCCATCGCCGGCCATTGCACGAAGAAGCGATGCGCCACCGGGTGCACCAGGCGGCCGGTGAGCGACGGGCCACGGACGCGGGCCATGCTCTCGATGTAGATGATTCGCGCCCCGGTGAGCCTCCCGAGCCAGCAGAAGGGGACCGCGACCCCCGCTCCCGTCGTCACGATCGCGAGCGGGCGCAGGCGCAGGAGCAGCCGCGCAGCGAGGAGCACGTTGCGCACGAGGTTCGGGAGGTTGCGGTTGGTGGGGTGGGCGGCGCGGTGGACCACCTCTCCAGCCAGGAGGGAACGCGCGTCGGCGGTGTCGAAGGTGACCCATTGCCGATTCTCGACGGGCCAACCCGAACGAACGGTCTGAAGCTGGAAGAGGTGGCCGCCGCTCGAGGCGACCAGCAGGCAACCGAGCCGCTCTCGTCCTCGGCGTTTCATCGGCTGATGTTATTCGCCGCGGTTGGGGCTTCAGCGTTGCGGGGATGGAGCCGATGAAAACGACATCGAACTGCTCGTCTCATGCATCTGCGCGCGTAAGCTCTCGGGCGTGACCGCGCTTGCGCTCGCCGTGTTTCTCGTCGCCTCCGCCGGCGCGAGCGGCTCCCATGCGCCCCAGCAGTCCGCATATGCGGCGCACCCCGGCCCGCAGCGCGTCTTCGCCCGCGACTCGATCTGGAACTCCCCGCTTCGCCCCGGCACGCGAGTCAGCGGCAATTCGACACTCGAGGTCACCTCGCTTCGCCACGACGTCGCGACCACGGGGGCCTGGATCAACACCACGAAATGGAGCACGCCGGTGTACACGGTTCCGGCTAACGCGCCCACCGTCAGGGTGGGTCTCCGTCAACCCGCCGGCATCGCGCTCTCGTTGCGCGAGGCGTTCGCCTCCGTCCCGATCCCGAAGGGCGCGCGCCCTTCGCCGGACGCCGACGGCCACATGGTGATTCTCCAGCCGTCCCGCCATCGGATGTGGGAGTTCTGGCAGCTTCGCCACCAATCGGGCCGCTGGCATGCGAGCTACGGAGGCGAGATGCTGCACGTGTCCGCGAGCGCCGGGTACTTCCCGACCAGCCCGGGTTGGGGGGCGACGGCAACCGGCCTGCCGCTGATCGGCGGGCTGATGCGGATCTCGGAGCTGCGCACCGGACGGATCAACCACGCGCTGTCGATGGCGGTCCCCAACACCAAGGCCGGGGTCTTCGCGTCGCCGGCGCAGCGCACGGACGGCCGCACCTTCGGGCCCACAGCGATCCCGGAAGGCACGCGATTTCGGCTGGATCCCTCCCTGGACATCTCGAAGCTCGACCTGAGTCCCGTGATGCGGAGCATCGTCGTCGCTGCGCAGCGCTACGGCATGATCGTCACCGATACGGGCAGCAATGTCGCCCTCTACGCCGAGGATCCCGCGCCGAAGCAATCGAACCCGTACAGCCGTGGGGGCGGCGGGCTGTTCGGCGACCGCTACCCGAACCAGCTGATGGCCGAGTTCCCGTGGAGTCACCTCGTGGTGGTCGCTGCGCCGCTCCACACCCGCTAGGCCGGCGCAAGAGCCGAGCTGGAGCGGCTGTCGCGTCGCTCTCCGAGCGCGACGAGCCAGGGTGCCGAGACGATGCCGGCCATCAGCCAGAGGATCGCGTTCGGAAACGCGTAACCGAGCGGCACGAAGTTCGCGACCACGAACCACTGAACGGCCACCGCGGTCAGCCCGATCCTCCACCGGCGGAGCTCCGGCGGGCCACGGCGGACGATCGCGCCGCCGATTCCGACCACCAGGGCCGAGGCCCACAGGAGTGCTCCAGGCAGTCCGAGCTCGAGGGCGTTCGAGAGGAACACGTTGTGCTCTTCGATGTCACCACGGGTGACCGGATAGTCGGCGCCGTTGCGGATGTAGTTCAGGCCG
>JAWVFM010000139.1:0-3955 GCA_033856015.1 Solirubrobacterales bacterium | reverse complement strand
CGCCGCCTCCAGGCCCTCGGTCGTGTGCGTGGGCGGCATCCGCACGTCGATCACCACGACGTGCGGGCGAGCCGCCGCGAGGCCGTCCATGAGCGTCTCGGCCTCCGACGCCTGGAGCACCACGTCGAGCCCCTGCATCTCGAGGACACTTGCGATGCCCTCGCGAAGCAGCACGCTGTCATCGGCCAGGGCCACACGCAGGGCGGTGTCCGCCTCGGAGTCCCAGTCGACCTCCCACGCCGGCATCGGCGCCGGGAGTCCTTTGAGCGCCAACTCACCGACCGGGGCCAACCGGTGCAGGCTGCCGCTGCCGACGAGGATCCGCACGACATCGGAAGCGAGCACCTGCCCAGGGCCGGCCTCGGCGCACAGGCGGCTTGCCTCGATCACCGGTACGCCGAAGTAGTCGTCGTCCTCGACGGTCGTCTCTCCTGCGCTGACGCCCACGCGCAGGCTGAGTGCGCAGTCGTCGTGCCGGCGGTTGTCGCGCACCACGGTCCGTTGCATCGTCACGGCGCACGCCAGGCCGTCGCTGGTGCTGTCGAAGACAGCCATGAAGCCATCGCCCAGCGTCTTGACCTCGCGGCCTCGATGGACCGCGATGGCGCCTCGCATGCCGGCGAAGTGATCGGCGCGAATGCTCTCCGCGCGGTCGGCTCCGAGGCGCGCGATCAGGCTCGTCGAGCCGACGACGTCGGTGAACAGAACGGTGGCTGTCCGGGGAGTCGAGGACATGGCCGGTCGGTACCCCTAGTCCTTGACGGCGTCGGGGGCGACGGAGGCGATCCAGGCACGCAGGGTGTCGTCGCCGACGCGGGCGAAGATGCCCGGGTGCGTCGGATCTCCGCAGGCGGCGGCCAACGCGAGCGTCCCCGCCGTCTGCATCGTGACGACTGCTCGGTGCACATTGTGGTTCATGACGCCTCCCTGACGGTGTGGTGCCGCTGGCCCGCGCAGCGGTCTCGACAGTCTTCTGGCTCAGTGGAGTGCGTGTCTGCGTGCTGGCCCGGATCTGCGATCCGCGGATGCCCGGACGAACCGGGTCGGTGCGACCAGTGAGAATGGCTCCACAGAGGACGTGGACGCAGACGCCTCCCAAATTGGTATCCAGAATTGGTATCCAGAAACGAAAACCCCGAGGTGATCACTCGTCGACGATTCGTCCGCGACGCGGGTGCGGCCTCCATCGCCGCGGTACAGCTCTTCTCTGCGCCGATTACGTCAGCGAGCAGCCGGCGACGCGCCCGGCCGACCGTCGCTGTGTTCGGTGGAGGTGTGGGTGGCCTGACTGCCGCCCACGAGCTCGCCGAGCGGGGCTTCGACGTCACCGTCTACGAGCGCCGGGCCTTCGGGGGGAAAGCGCGCAGCCTGAGTGTTCCGGGCAGCGCCCGCGGCGGCCGCCGGCCTCTCCCGGGCGAGCACGGGGCGCGCTTCATCTTCGGGGGCTACC
Organism: Solirubrobacterales bacterium; assembly: GCA_033856015.1. Classification (GTDB taxonomy): domain Bacteria; phylum Actinomycetota; class Thermoleophilia; order Solirubrobacterales; family 70-9; genus JAWVFM01. The sequence continues at coordinate 2,505 of JAWVFM010000139.1, read as the reverse complement.
AAAACCTGCCGGACACGATGCGCCGCATCCCGTTCGGTACGAACCCCAACGGCGTGGCCGACAACATCGTCAAGGCCCCGTTGTTCGACGTCGCCCGTGACGGAGGGCGCGCCAACGTCTCGCTCCCCGCCGGCGATCTCGATCCTCGCCCGTACACCCCCGCGCAAGGCCTCGAGACACTCATGGGAGCGTTCGACACACTGCCGCCGGGCGAGACCGCGCAGTTCGGGCACCGCCTTGCCGTGTTCCTGTCCAGCGGGATGGCTCGCCGCGAGGGTCAGTGGGAATACCAGAGCTGGTTCGACTTCCTGCAGGCCGAACGGTTCTCGGAGAGCTATCGCCGGTTGTGGGGGGACGCGATCACTAAGTTCGCGTCCGCGTCGCACGCCGACACGGAGAGCGCCCGCTGCGCCGGTGAGGCGATCGAGAGCCTGCTGTATCTCGAGATCACAGGCCGCACCCACAGCCGAATCCTCGACCTGCCCACCAACGAGGCGTGGATCGACCCATGGCTAGCGCTACTCCGGAGCCTCCGGGTGCGGTTGGTCAACCACCACGAGCTCGTCAGGTTCGACGTTCACAAAGGACGCATCGTTGGCGCACAGGTTCGATCCGCAACGGGCCTCAAGAGAGTCCATGCGGACTGGTACGTCTGCGCCCTCCCGGTCGAGCACGCCAGGCGTGTGTGGAACGAAGTGATGCTCGCCGCCGAGCCGAAGCTCGCGCAGGCGGCTTCTCTGACCACCCGATGGATGAACGGGATCCAGTTCTACCTGCGCGAGCCTCGCCCGATCACGAAGGGCATCGTCCTCTACCTCGACTCGCCATGGGGCATCGGATCGGTCAGCCAGACCCAGTTCTGGACCGACCGCAACTTCGCCCGCGACTACGGAGACGGCAAGGCCCAAGAGGATCTCTCCGCCTTCATCACTGACGCCACGGCGCCAGGGATCGTGTTCGGCAAGACCGCCCAGGAATGCACCGCACAGCAGTTTGCCCGCGAGGTGTGGGAGCAGATGAAGAGACATCTCAACGACACCGGAGAGATCGTGCTCTCGGACGATCTCCTCCACTCTTGGCACCTCGACCCCGGCTTGGTCCGGGAGGGCGACCGATGGCACAACGAGGACCAACTGTGGATCAGTACCCCAGGGTCACTGAATGACCTGCCCGACGCCGCGACGGGCATCCCGAACTTCTTCCTCGCCTCCAGCTTCGTGCGCGTCGACTACATCGACGTCGACTGCATGGAGTCCGCGAACGAGGCTGGCCGCCGAGCAGCGAACGCGATCCTCGAGCAGGCCGGATCGCGGGAAACGCCAGCGCAGGTCTTCAAGCGGCAGTTGCCGGCCGAGTGGGGCGCGCTTCGAGCCCTGGATGATCAGCGCTACAGGCAGGGCCAGCCGAACCTATTCGACACAGACATGACAGCGGCCGAGCTCAAGCAGAAGCTCAGCGATTCTGCTCCGCACGAGGTCGGGATACGTCCTCAGCACCGGTAACCGCAGACGACCCCGTATCCCCCACCCCGTGGTTGCTGGGCCAACCTGTCACGACTTTGCAACGAAATTGCTGCCTCACTGCGAAATTGGTAGCCAGAAAACCCTATTTGCAGGGGTTTTCAAGCGGGATACGGGAATCGAACCCGTCTCTCGAGCTTGGGAAGCTCGCGTTCTACCGATGAACTAATCCCGCGCGGGGGCGCAGTCTAATGGGCGGATGCGGGCGGGCTGTCATCCTGCGGGGTGATGAAGCGCCCGGGGGTGATCGTCATCGCTGTGCTCGGCGCCCTGCTCGGCGGGCTGCTGGTCTACGGGCTCGTCCAGCGCCGGGACAACCGGTCGATCGAGGCTGCGATCCGGGACGGCAAGCGGCCCGCGGCGCCCGACCACGCGCTGCCGCAGCTCGACGGCTCGGGCACCAGATCGCTGGCCGACTACCGCGGCAGGGTCGTGGTGCTGAACTTCTGGGCGTCGTGGTGCACCACGTGCATCCAGGAGACGCCGATCCTGGAGCGCTTCCAGCGGACGCTGGGCAGGCGCGGCACGATCCTCGGCGTGACCTACAAGGACGATGCCGCCGACTCGCGCGCGTTCGAGCGCAAGCACGGCCTGACGTATCCGAGCCTGGCCGACGGCAAGCTCCAGCTCGCCCCGCAGTACGGCACGACGGCGCTGCCGGAGACCTTCGTGATCGATCGCCGGGGGCGGATCGTCGCGGTCTCGCGCGGCGAGGTCAGCAGGCGCTTCCTCGACAACGCCGTGCAGCAGGCGCTGCGGTCATGAGGCGTCTCGCGGCGCTCGTCTTCGTGCTGGCGCTCGTCCCCGGGACGGCGCTCGCGGCCTCGGCCTCGTTCACCGACGTCGAGAGCCAGCTGATGTGCGACACCTGCAACGTCGCGCTGCCGATCGCGAACTCCGCGCGCGCCGACCAGGAGCGTACCGAGATCCGCCGGCTGATCCGGGCGGGCAGGACCAAGCAGCAGATCCTCGACGTCTTCCGGGC
>JAWVFM010000138.1:0-5754 GCA_033856015.1 Solirubrobacterales bacterium | reverse complement strand
CACGCTGAACACGTTCATGATGTGCGCGGCCGCGCTCGCCGTAGCCACCGTGCTCTGGGCCGTGGTCGGCTACTCGCTCGCCTTCGACGGCACCGGCTCGCTGATCGGCGGCTTCGGCAACGTCTTTCTGCATGGCGTCGGCTTCGGGCCACGCGAGGGCACGGCGATCCCCGAGCTGCTCTTCATGGCCTTCCAGGCGACCTTCTGCATCGTCACCACGGCGCTGGTCTCCGGCGCCGTCGTCGAGCGCATGCGCTTCGGGACGTTCCTGATCTTCGCCGGGCTGTGGTCGATCCTCGTGTACGCCGTGCTGGCGCACTGGGCATTTGGCGGTGGCTGGCTTCAGGCCCACGGCACCCTCGACTTCGCCGGGGGCGTTCCGGTCGAGATGGGCTCGGGCTTCTCGGCGCTTGCCGCAGCGCTCGTGGTCGGCGCGCGAAAGGACTATGGGCGCCAGGCCCATCTGCCCCACAATGCGGTCTACGTGCTGCTCGGCGCTGGCCTCCTGTGGTTCGGCTGGTTCGGCTTCAACGGCGGCAGCGGCTTCTCCGTCGGTCACCCGAGCGTCCTCGCATTCACCAACACCCTGCTGACGCCGGCCTGCACGCTGGTCGTGTGGTTCATCCTCGACTTCGCCCGGGACCGTCGCGTCACCGCGATCGGCGCGGCGACGGCGATCATCGTCGGCTGCGTCGGGATCACCCCCGCCGCGGGCTACCTCAGCCCAAGCTGGGCGATGGTGCTCGGCGCGGTCGCCGCCGTGCCGAGCTATTTCGTGATCCTCGTCCGCACCCGCACCCGGGTCGACGAGACGCTCGACGTGCTGGCTGCGCACGGCGTCGCGGGGTTTACCGGAATCCTCTTCATCGGCTTCTTCGCGCAGCTCTCGTGGAATGGCGCCGCCAACGGCCTGCTCTACGGGAACGCCGCGCAGCTCGGTCACCAGGCGCTGGCCGCGCTCGCCGGCCCGGTCTACGCCTTCGGGATGACCTACGCGATCCTGCGGGTGCTCGGCGCGTTGATGCCGTTGCGCGCATCGGAGCGGGAGGAGGCCGTCGGCATGGACGTCCTCGAGCACGGCGAGGAGGCCTACGCCAGCAGCGAGGGCGCGATCCTTGTCAGCACGGACATCGAGGTCGCCGACGCCGCCTAGCGGGCGTCCGGCTCGGCCGCGAGATTGCGTTTAGATTTGCGTCACCTTGGTTGCGGCAACGCCACACTGGATTGCCCAAACGCCGCTTCTCGCTCGCTCGCACTCCCTGGCCCAGGCGGCTCACGGCTCGCAGCGGCGCGTCACGGATGGCCGGCTGTTCATCGAGCACGTCGTTGAGGTCGCGACGCTCCTGCACGCCGGCGGCTTCGACACCGAGCTCGTGGCGGTGGGTCTGCTCCACGACGCGGTCGAGCGCGGCACGCTGACCGAAGCGGAGCTCCGCAGAAAGGTGGAAGACCCGATCGCGGCGCTCGTCATGACGCTCTCCGAGGACCCCGCGATCGATGCGTTCGACGAGCGCAAGGCCCGGCTTCGCGCTCAGGTCAGGGCGGCCGGAGGCCGTGCGGTCACGGTCTTCGCGGCGGACAAGCTCTCCGACATCGTCGGCCTGCGGCGAGGCCTCCGCAGGCTCGGCGCCGCGGTCGAGGCGAGAATGGGGACCACGATCGCCGCAATGGCCGGCCACTACCAGGAGTCGGTCGCGATGATCGAAGAGGCGCGGCCGGGATCGATCTTCCTACCCCGACTGCGCCTCCAGCTCCAGCGCCTCAGCGCCGACCGGATCCCCGAGGGAGGCCTCTACGCGGAGGGCTCGCCCTCACGCGCCGGCTCGTAGGTCAGGATGATCACGCCGTCCGGGCCGACCTCCTGGCTGGAGGTCAGCCGCAGGTTCGTGTTCGAGCTCCCTTCCACGAACAGGCGCAGGCCGTGGCCGAGGATGACCGGGTAGAGCATCAGCCTGTACTCGTCGACGAGGCGGTGGGCGTTCAGCTCCTTGACGAGCGTGGCGCTGCCGTTGACCAGGATGTCCCCTTGGTAGCGGTCGCGCAGCTCTCCCACCGCGCCGGCGACGTCGCCGGCGATCACCGTCGAGTTGTTCCACTCCGGGTTCTCGATGGTCGTGGAGACGACGTACTTGGGCATGGTGTTGAACTTGTCCGCGAAGTCGCCTTCCCGGCCCGGCCAGGCTGCCGCGAACCCCTCGAACGTCTTGCGCCCCAGGAGGAGCGCATCGGCGCCCATGACCTCGTCGAGCTTGAACCTGTCGCCTTCGTCCCCGCGCTCCAGCTTGAACGACCAGCCGCCGAGGTCGAAGTCCTCGGCTCCCCCCGGGTCCTCAATGACCCCGTCGAGGCTCATGAACTGCGACACAACGATCTTTCCCATTTCCCCGTTCCCTTCGGTCGGCGCTTGCACCGGTAATGACGCGCGCCCCGGCGGAAACTAATCGCTCCCGTTCATCGCGAGCCGGTGGATCCGCACGACGCCGCGAACGCGCGACTCGACCGACCAGGCGGGGTCCGCCTGCTCCAGGAACAGGTCCGCGCCAGGCCGGCCGGGATCTGCCAGCCACGCCACCGGAGCGAGGCGGGGCAGGAGCGCCAGCAGCAGCGGAACGCTGGCGGCCTCGTAGAGGACGTCGGCGGCGAGCACCACGTCGAACGGCGCACGCTCGATGATCTCGCCAGGCTCCGACCACTCAACCCGCGACGTCTCGATCGTCACTCCGTTCGCGTGCGCATTTCGCGCGGCGAGCGTGAGCGCCTCGGCGCATGCGTCGGTGGCGAGCACCAACGCGCCGGCGCGGGCGGCGGTGATACTCGGAACGGCGAGCCCACAGCCGAGCTCGAGCACGCGCCGACCGCGGAGCGCCGCCCCATCGAGCTCCCGCGCCAGCTCCACGCCGCTGCGCCAGAGGACGGACCAGTACGGCGCGAGCGGCGCCCACTCGACGCCTCCCGCGTCCGGCAGCTCGGCGGACTCCCGCGGCTGGAGCATGCGGAGCTCATCGCCGGCCACCCCGATCGGCACGTGGACGAGCTCGTCTGGCACGCGTTCGACTCTACGAGCTGCCCTCCGCCGGGGCACTCTGGGATCATCCTGACCCCGACAGAGGGCTCGCAACCGAGGAGATAGGGATGGAACTCGATGAACTAGGGCGGCTGCGAGAGGTCCACTTCTCGGAGAGCCGGCGCGGATACGACCGCGCAGAAGTCGACGAGTTCCTCGCTGAGCTCGTCACCTGGCTCGAGCCCCAGCTGCGCCAGCAGTCCACGGGCGAAAAGGTCGCCAGCGCGGTCGAGGAGATCATCAAGGTGGCAGAGCGAAGCGCCGCCGGGATCCGGCAGAAGGCCGAGGACGAGGCTCGCCAGCTCCTGGGTCAGGCTCGGAAGCGCGCGGCCGAGCGGCAGGCGGCGGCGGAGGCCGCGGCTCAGGAGCTCCTCGACCAGGCCGAGCTGCGGGCGGCGAAGATGCGGGGGGCCGCTGAGACTGAGGCCAACGAGAAGCGTGAAGAGGCGAACCGATACGCGGACGACGCGATCAGGTCCGCGACGGCCGAGGCCGACGAGGCGATCAGGTCCGCGAAGGCCGAGGCCGAGACGCGTCGCGGCGAGGCGGTCGGCGCCGCCAAGGAACGCATCGAGCAGGCCAACGAGGAAGCAGGGCGACTCGTCGGGGAAGCCGAGCACCGGCGGCGCGAGCTGAACGCCGTCATCGCGTCCCTGGAGCGGCGTCACAAGTCCGTCTATCGTGGCTTGGACGAGCTGCGACGAGCGCTGGACCGGCTCCCGGACGAAGCGCCTGACTGATGGGCGTGCTTGACCTGGCCGATCGTTCCTGGCCCGTTCTGCGCCGCTTGATGTCAGGCCACACCGTCGTCTACCGAGCCACGCACGGCCTCGTCGGCCATCGCTTTCCGGGCGCTCCTCCCATGCTCCTGCTCGACCACACGGGCGCGAAGAGTGGCGTGAAGCGCACTGCCCCGCTCGTGTACGTCAAGGACGGCGACGATCTCGTCCTGGTCGCGTCCAAGGGCGGCCATCCGAGGAACCCAGCCTGGTTTCACAACCTCCTCGCCCACCCTGAGACCACGGTTCAGGTCGGGCACGAGCGCCGCGAGGTGCGGGCTCGCGTCGCCACCCCGGCGGAGCGCCCGCGCCTTTGGCAGAAGGCCGTCAAGACATACGGCGGCTACGCCGGCTACCAAGAGCGGACCGAGCGCGAGATCCCGCTCGTCGTGCTCGAGCGCCGCGCGTAGGGACGTCGCCGGGAGGGCGCCGGCGGCGCCCTCCCAGCCCTCCTCGAGACCTGCCGTCAGCTCCCCGCCGCACACGACGTGAGCCCATACGGATGGGCGAGCTTCGCGAAGTCCGCGAAGAGCGTGTTGTCGGTGACCAGGGCCGTCGGGTCGGCCTTGAGCTTGTCCAGGTCGGCCTGGGCGAGGCCCAACATGTTCGACACCGCGGCCTCGTCTCCGGATGGAGCTCCGAGCGCCTTGATCCCGTCGATCTGACCCTGGATGCTCGGCACGAACGTGTTCGACACGCTGCTGATGACCTGTGCCTTGGTCGGGCTCTTCCCGAGCTTGGCGCCGGCTGCGTCGGTGACCTTGTTGCCCTTCGAGCAGATCGCATTTGCCTGCGTCACGAAGTCCGCCTTGGAGATCGCGGTTGCCGACGTCGTGCTGCTGCTCGTGCTGTTGCTGCTGCTCCCGCAGCCCGCCGCAGCCACTGCGACGAGGAGGAACGAGGCGATCGCCATCAAACGGGTCGATCGGTTGACGCTCATGGATGCTCCTTTGGGTTGGGGTGTGCCATCGCGCCCAACCTAGGTGGGCCGTCGCATCCTGTCGTCGGCCGGAGGGGTGAATCCTGCTTGCCGCCTGGACCATCTGGACACCGGCGTGGTCGTTCTGGAGGATGAGAACGGATCGTCGTTTGTGAGGACGCCGGCCCGGCTTCGCGGCGCTACGTTTGCGGACGTGTCTGCAGGCGTGCGCAAACCCCTCGGTTTCCTACGCGGCCTGGACCCCCTGCGCGTCGACGCGCTCGTCGCGTTCGCGCTCCTAATCACAATCGAGCTCGAGGCGTGGCTCGGGCCTCAGGTCGGTCAACGGCCCGCAGCCAGCGCCGCCGGGGCTGTTCTCTGCGGGGCCGTGGCCGTCAGGAGGCGCTGGCCCCTCGGCGCGGTCGTCGGCGGATTCACTGCCGTGCTGGTGCAGGAGGCTGCCGGCGGGCGCCACACCCAACAAACGGCCGGTTCCCTTGCCGCGACGGTACTGGTCTTCTACGGCGCGGGCGCCTTCCTCGACGGGCGCAGGGCCTGGGTGGGGCTGGCTGTTGGACTTGTGGGAATCGGTGGCGACGATCGGATCACCGGTGCAGGCCTCTCGGCGGTTTTCTTCGGTGCCGCCTTCCTGATCGCACTGCCGTGGCTGATCGGCCGCATGCTTCGCGAGCAGGCTGCACGCGAGCGCGCCGACCGCGAGCGCGCCGAACAGCTCGACGCGGAGCGCGAGCAGCGCGCGACCATGGCCGCATACGGCGAGCGGATTCGGATCGCGCGCGAGCTGCACGACGTGATCGCGCACAGCATCTCGGTGATGGTCATTCAGGCCGGAGGCGCAAGGACCGTCATGGAATCTGCGCCGCAGCGCGCGGCGGCTTCGCTCGACTTCGTTCAGCGCGCCGGCCGTGAGGCGCTGGCCGAGATGCGCCGCCTGCTCGGCGTCCTCGACGCCGGCGCCGATCCCCGAGCCC
>JAWVFM010000137.1:0-4152 GCA_033856015.1 Solirubrobacterales bacterium | reverse complement strand
CGACGAACGACGTCAAGCTGACGTTCGACGACGACATCAAGTTCGACACCAAGGGGATCCCGAAGTGCACGGCGAACCTCGATAACACGACGCCGGCCCAGGCCGACAACAAGTGCGGCAATGCGACCGTCGGTTCCGGGTCCGCGACAGCGTGTCTCGGTAACCCGTGCACCCCGTTGGCGGCGAGTGTTCGCGCCTACAACGGCGCGCCGCAGGGAAAGAACCCGACCATCATCCTGCATTCCTATATCGCCGCGATCAACTCGACCACGGTGCTGACAGGAACGCTGAAGAGCGGCGGCAAGGGGGACTTCGACAAGGTCCTCGACGTTCCCGTTCCGGTCCTGCCCGCCACGATTACCGACTTCAAGACGACAGTCGGCAAGACGACCAACGTGAAGGGCACGAAGCACTACTACGTGAGCGCCCGTTGCGCTGACAGCAACAAGCAGCTCAACATGAAGAGCAAGTTCACGTACACGAACTCGGGCGAGACCCCGGACACGGATTCCGAGTCCTCGAAGTGCACGACCTGACGGTCGGCGCTTGACTCCGGTCTCGGCCGGAGGAGTTCTGGAGAGGGGCGGCCATCTGGCCGCCCCTCTCTCGTTTAGGGTGGGCGCCTTGATGCGGCGCTCGCGGCCCATCGCGACATTTCTGGCGATCGTCGCGGCGCTGGCGGTGGGCGGCTGCGGTTCGTCAGGCGGGAGCGGTGTCCCCGACGCAAAGATCGTTGCCGCCCTCGGCCTCACGACCGTCAACGGCAACTACGTCATCGACAAGAACCCGTTCTGCTCGGTGCAGAAGCTCCTCCACGACGCGACGGAGGTCAAGGACGCGGCGTCGAGCGGCCTGGTCCTCGCCTCGAAGGACGCGACCGTGGGCATCAAGGTCATCTCGCCGTTCGCTCCGGCCTGTCGCAAGAACGCCGAGAAGGCGCTGCAGAAGCTCGCGAAGAAGCAGTGACGCAGGCCGGTAGCCTCACGCGAGCGTGAGCTACTACGTCACCACCCCCATCTACTACGTCAACGCGGAGCCGCACCTGGGGCACGCGTACTCGACGATCGCCGCGGACATCCTCGCCCGGCACATGCGCCAGCGTGGCGAGGACGTCTTCTTCCAGACGGGAACCGACGAGCACGGCGAGCCTGTGGCGCAGGCGGCCGAGCGCGAGGGCGTGGAGCCCAAGGAGCTCGCCGACCGAAACGCCAAGCGCTTTCGCGAACTGATGCCGGTGATCGGCGTGAAGGAGGACTTCTTCATCCGCACCACGGATCCCGAGCACATAGCGCGGGTCCAGGAGATCGTCCAGCGGGTCCACGACAACGGCTTCGTCTACGAGGGCGCCTACGAGGGCTGGTACTGCCCGCGGTGCGCCGACTTCAAGACGGAGTCCGAGATGGGCCCGAATCACACCTGTCTCATCCACGAGATCCCGCTCGAGCGCGAGCGCGAGGACAACTGGTTCTTTGCGCTCTCGCGGTTCCAGGAGCGGCTCGAGACGCTCTACGCCGAGCAGCCAGACTTCGTCCGGCCCAGCTTCCGGCGCAACGAGGCGCTGGCGTTCATCAAGAGCGGGCTCGCCGACGTCTCGCTCTCACGGCCGCGGATCTCGTGGGGCGTGCCGCTCCCCTGGGACCCCGGCCAGGTGATGTACGTGTGGTTCGACGCGCTTCTGAACTACGTGACCGGGCCCGGCTACGCGCGCGCGCCGGAGGACCTGACCGACCGCTACTGGCCGGCGGACCTCCACGTGATCGGCAAGGACATCCTCAAGTTCCACGCCGTCTACTGGCCGGCGTTCCTGATGGCGGCGGGCCTGGAGCTGCCGCGCGGCATGTTCATCCACGGCTACCTGCTGATGGGCGAGAAGAAGATGTCGAAGTCGCTCGGCAACGTGCTCGACCCGTTCGCCGCGATCGATCGCTTCGGCTCCGATGCGCTGCGCTTCTACTGCTTTCGCGAGGTCTCCTTCGGTCAGGACGGCAACGTCTCCGCCGCGGGCTTCGAGGCGCGCTACGAGACGGAGCTCGCCAACGACCTCGGCAACCTCGCCAGCCGCACGCTCGCGATGATCGAGCGCTACCGCGACGGCCTGGTCCCGGAGGCTGAGCTCGACCCAGCGCTGCGGGGCGGGGAGGACGGCCTCGACGGGCTCGTCGAGCGCGTGTCGGGCCTCCTGGACGAGGCGGAGCTCACGACGGCGCTCGAGGAGGTCTGGGCTCGCGTGCGGCGCCTGAACCGCTACGTCGAGGAGAGCCGCCCGTGGGACCTGGCCAAGGACCCGGCCCGCGCCGCGGATCTGGACCGCGTGCTCTACGGCCTGGCCGAGGGCCTGCGAGTCGTGGCCCTGCTGCTCTACCCGTACATCCCGGTGAGCACGGACCTGCTGCTCGCAGCGCTCGGCGAGGACGACCGCGGCCTCGCCCAGCCCGGCTCCCGCGGCGGCGGAGCCCGAGTCGAGCGCATCCCGGCGCTCTTCCCGAAGCTCGATGCCGCCTAGCCGCGGCGCCCCCGCGCTGCGTATAAGCGGCCTGCGAAAGCGCTACGGGCGCCGGGGCAAGGTCACCGAGGCGCTCAGGGGCGTCGACCTGGAGATCGGCGAGGGCGAGCTGGTCGGCCTACTCGGGCCGAACGGCGCCGGCAAGTCGACGCTGACCAAGATCGCCTGCGGCCTCGTCCGGCCGACCGCGGGCAGCGTCGAGGTCGTCGGGCACCCGGCCGGGTCGAGGGCGGCACGCGCGTCGGTGGGTTACCTGGCCGAGCTCTTCCGGTACCCGGGCTGGGCGAGCGCCGACGAGGTCCTCAGCTTCCACCAGAGCCTCTCCGGCTCCACAGGGGGTGCCGAAGAGCGCCGGCGCCTCCTCGACCTGGTGGGACTCGGAGACTCGGTCGACCGGCGGGTGGAGGCGATGTCGAAGGGGATGCAGCAGCGGCTGGGCATCGCCCAGGCGCTCATCGGCTCCCCGAAGCTCCTGCTCCTGGACGAGCCCACGAGCGCGCTCGACCCGGTGGGCAGGCGGATCGTCCGGGAGCTCCTGGACGGCCTTCGTGCGCAGGGCGTGTCGGTGCTGCTCAACTCGCACCTGCTCGGGGAGGTCGAGCGGGTATGCGAGCGCGTGGCGATCCTGACGAGCGGCGCGATCGTCGTGGAGGAGGTCACCGAGAAGCTCCTCGAGCCGCGCGGCGTGGAGGTGGAGACCGCGAGCGGCACCCGACTGATCGAGGGGGCGAAGCGCGAGGACGTCCCGAAGCTCGTCGCCGAGCTCGTCGGCGCCGGGGAGAGCGTCTACGGCGTGCGGGTCCTCTCGAGCACGCTCGAGGACGTGTACCTGGAGGCCGTGGAGGGGAAGACCGGGTGACCGCGCTCCGGGCGATCGTCCTCTATGGCTGGCGCGAGAGCCTGCGCCGGCGCGTGTTCGCGGTGATCATCGTGCTCACGGTCCTGTTCGTCGGGCTCTACGCGCTGGCCGCCCACTTCGCGTTCCGGGACGTCGCGAACTTCGCCGGCGGGGGCGTCGCGCAGATCAACCCGAAGGCGTTCACGGGCGGCACCATGTTCGGCCTCGCGATGTTCGCCTCGCTCTTCCTCGGGTCCGTGCTCGCGGTGTTCCTGACGCTCGGGGTCGTGCGGGGCGACGCCGAGAGCGGCCTGCTCCAGCCGCTGGTGGTCAGGCCGGTTGGCCGGGGGTCCACGCTTCTGGCGCGCTTCGCCGGGGCGGCCGCGGTCGCGGCGGCATTCGAGATCCTGCTCTACCTGGCCGACGTGCTGGTCACCGACGCGATCGGCGGCTGGACGCCCGATCACCTGATCGGCCCGGGCCTTGCCCTGGCGTTCGCCGTGGTGGTGGTCGCAGCGCTCTCGCTCCTGGGGTCGGTCTTCCTGGCGGGCACCGCGCAGGGGATCGCCCTGTTCATGGTCTTCGGCATGGGCCTCACCGCCGGGCTGCTCGGCCAGATCGGCCACGCGCTCGGCTCCGACACGCTGAAGTCGATCGCGCACGACGCGAGCTGGGCGCTGCCCTTCGAGGCGCTCTACCAGGCGGGTCTCCACGCGCTCACGTCGAGCTCGTTTGGTGTGACGACCCAGATCATCAAGCTCGGTCCGTTCGGAGGCTCTCAGCCGGCCGGCGTCGGCCTGGTCGTCTTCGC
>JAWVFM010000136.1:0-6439 GCA_033856015.1 Solirubrobacterales bacterium | reverse complement strand
ACTCGAACTACGCGAAGCTCGTGCGCCTCGGCAAGGCCGTGCCCGCCGAGGCTGACACCGCCAGCTTCCTCACGCAGGTCTCGGGCATCTCCAACCGCGCCGGCGTCGTGCTCGGCGGGCTGACCCTTTCGCCGGACACGAGCGGAACGGCAGCTGCTCCGCCGGCCCCGACGACCACCACCTCGACCACCGTGCCGGCCACCGAGACCAGCGCGGCTCTCCTGCCGCTCGGCGCCTCGGTGGGCCCCGCCGGCCTCGCCGTCATGCCCTACGACGTCACCTTCTCGGGCGACTACTTCGAGACGGCCGACCTCCTCGGTGGGCTCGACTCGCTCGTCCACCTGCAGAAGGGGAAGGGCTCGTCCGACTACACCGAGCCACGGGTCTCGGGTCGTCTCGTGACCATCAACAGCTTCAGCCTGACCACGCAGGCCACCGCGGGCAGCTCGTCGTCGTCCTCCGCGCTCGACGGCACCCTCTCGATGACGACCTACCTCGCTCCGCCCGACCAGGGCCTGACCGGGGGCGCAACCCCGGCCGCCCCGACGCTTGCGGGCACGACTCCGCCTGCCACAGGCGCGGCCCCAGTCACCGCGGCGGTGACCCCATGAGGCTCGAGCTCCCGAAGCTTCCGAAGCTCCCGAAGGGCCCGAGCCTCCCGAAGGGCCCGAGCCTCCCGAAGCCCCCGAAGGTCGTATCCGACCTCTACAGCGACCTCCGCGACCGGCGCCTGATCATCATCGTGATCGCCCTCCTGGTCGCGATCGTGGCGGTGCCGTCGCTGCTCGCCAAGAAGCCGGCGCCGGCGCCGGCGGCTCCCACTCCCACGACCGCGCAGGCCGTCAGCAGCAACCTGACGGTGCCGGCCGTCACCCTTGCCGATCAGCCGGGCGCGACCGACTACCGCAAGCGCCTCGAGCAGTTCAAGAACAAGAACCCGTTCAAGGCGCAGTTCGTCGTGAAGACGGCGGACACGAGCGGCGGCTCCTCCTCGAGCTCGAGCTCGTCCCCCTTCCCCCCGAGCGGCCTCTCCGGCTCGACCGGCTCGACCTCCACGCCGCCCACGACGTCGACACCGAGCTCGACTCCGCCGCCCACGACGACGGCGCCGACGACGACGACGCCGTCGGGAACCGGCCACAGCCACCACCACTCAGGCGGCGGAAACGGCGGCTCGACGAAGCCGACGATCCGCACCGTGACGAGGCTCTTCACCCGCCGTGTGGACATGACCGTGGGCCCGACGGACGGCACGCTCAAGACCCTCAAGGCGGTCCAGCCGATGACGATCCTGCCGAACAAGAGCACGCCGGTGCTGGCGTTCCTCGGCACCGATGAGACCGGGAAGAACGCGGCGTTCGTGCTCTCAGCCCGCTCGATCGCGACCGGCGGCACCGCCTCCTGCGTTCCGGCGCCGGAAAACTGCATCTACGTGACGATGCGCGCCGGCCAGACGCTCACCGTCGACTACACGCCTGATTCCCAGACCACCCCGGTCAGCTACCAGCTGAACCTCACCAAGATCCGCGACATCCACGTCAAGGAGCCGAAGGCCGCCACCTCGGCGAGCTCGAGCGATGCAAGCGGCACTCCCGCGCGCTACGCGACAAGCTCGAGTGGCGGCTGAGGCTCGTTGATGCTTCGTCGCCGCGCCGCCCTGACATTCGCACCCATCGCCTTCGCGATCGGCGTGATCGTGCCTGCGGCAGCCCAGGCGGCTCATTCCCACCACGGGCCGGCCAAGCTCTCGATCTCAAACGCATCCGTCACTGAGCCGGACGGCTCGGCGACCGTCAAGGCGAAGTTCGCCGTGCGGCTCTCGCGGAAGAAGCAGCAGGCGGTCAAGGTCTCCTACGTGACCAGGCTCGAGACCGCCAGCGCCAATGACGTCAATGCCAAGAGCGGCACGCTGAAGATTCGCCCGGGCCAGCGCCACGCGAGCATCGGGATCGTGGTGCTCGGCGACAACCGCCACGAGGCCGACGAGACCTTCAAGGTCAAGCTCTCCCACGCCAAGCACGCCCACATCAAGCGCGCCGGCGCCACCGGCACGATCGTCGACAACGACTCTGCAGGCGGCGGAGGCGGCGGCGGAGGCGGCGGAGGCGGCGGAGGCGGCGGCGGAGGCGGCGGTGCCCCCGACGGGGACCACGACGGGATCCCCGATGCCCTCGACGCCTGCCCGCAGGACTACGACCCCGACGGCTACTGCCCGGCGAGCGTCTATGACATCGACGACGGCACGGTCACCCACGGCGCGAAGGTTCGCGTCAGCGGGCTGACGATCGCGGCTGTCGATCGGCCGGACAAGGCTGCCTGGGCCGAGGCCCAGCCTGGTTACCCCGGATTCAACGCCAAGGGCCCGAAGAACTCGGCGCTAAAGCTCGCGTTCGCCGGCCCCGTCCCGTCTTCCCTGGCCATCGGCGACAAGGTGACCTTCGCCGGCACCACCGCCACCGGCGAGTTCGACGTCGTCTCGCTCGGGACGACCGACACCGGCGCCATCCCCACGGCGGCCGACCTGTCCGCCGCGGACATCGGCGACCCGAAGTACGACGGCGTGCTCGCCTCGGTCCCGGGCGAGACCCTGACCACCGTGGCGTCCAGCTCGTGGACCCTCTTCGACGGCCTCGTGGTCCCGGACACGATCATCAGCACCCTTCCCGCGCGCTCGCCCGGCCAGTACTTCGCGACGCTCACCGGAATCTCGAGCGGCACCCCGACCGCTCCGGCGCTCATGCCCAGGCTGAATGCCGACATCGCGAACGGGACGGCTCCCACCCGGACCGTTGTGAGCCTGCACGAGACCGACGACTGCATCAACGACAACGAGGCCAATGCGCCGGTCGCGAGGGTGAGGCTCTCGGGCCCCGCGTCCTCCGACACGGTCGTCTCGATGTCCAGCGACAATCCCTCCGCGGTCAGCGTCGCCGACGCCACCGTCACGGCGGGAACCGACAAGGCCGTCGTCCTCGCGAGTGGCATCGCGCCGGCTGCGGGCATCACCCTGAGCGCGACGCTCGGCGCCGACACCGTCGCCGCCGACGGCCCCCTGGCCGTGCACGATCACATCGGTGACCTGTGCACGGGCGGCACCAACTGACGGCGGACCGCCGCTGACCATCGTTCCACGCCCCCGGGCTCGGAGCCGCGACGTCATCTAGCCTTCCGGCAGATGGCTTCCCTTCGCTTCACCACTGCCGGCGAGTCCCATGGACCCGGCCTCGTCACGATCGTCGAGGGCCTTCCAGCAGGGCTCGAGCTCGATCGCGCGCGAATCGATGCGGACCTTGCGCGCCGCCAGCTCGGCCACGGCCGCGGGGGCAGGATGAAGATCGAGTCCGACTCGGCGGAGATCCGCTCGGGCGTCCGCCACGGCCGCACGCTTGGCAGCCCCGTGGCCGTGCTGGTCGCCAACCGCGACTACGCGAACTGGGAGGAGAGGATGAGCCCGTGGCCGGTCGAGGTCGAGGTCGAGGAGGTCCACACGCCGCGGCCCGGTCACGCCGACCTCGCCGGGCTCATGAAGTACGGGCACCGCGACGCGCGAAACGTGCTCGAGCGGGCTTCTGCACGCGAGACCGCGGCCCGGGTCGCCGCCGGCACCCTTGCCAAGGAGCTCCTCCACGCATTCGGCGTCACGGTCCTGAGCCACGTGATCCAGATCGGCTCCGTGAAGGCTCCCGAGCACGAGCCGCTCGCCATCGCGGACTTCGACGGCGTCGACGACTCGCCCGTGCGCTGTCTGGACGAGGCGGCCGGCGCCGCGATGGTCGAGGAGATCAACCGCCTCCGCAAGGCCAACGAGTCGCTGGGCGGGATCTTCGAGGTGCGCGCCTTCGGCCTCGTGCCGGGCCTCGGCTCGCACGTGAGCTGGGACGAACGCCTGGACGGCCGCCTCGCTCATGCGGTCGTGTCCATACAGGCGGTCAAGGGCGTCTCGGTGGGCGAGGCCTGGGAGGTGGCCGGGCTCCCCGGGTCCGAGTCCCACGACGAGATCTTCCACTCGGCGGAGCGTGGCTGGTACCGCGAGACCAACCGCGCCGGCGGCGTCGAGGGTGGGATGACGAACGGCGAGCCGCTCGTCGTCCGCGGCGCGCTGAAGCCGATCTCGACGCTGACCAAGCCGCTTCGCAGCGTCGACACGGAGACGCTGGAGCCGGCCCAGGCGCTCCGCGAGCGGACCGACTCCACGGTGGTTCCGGCGGCCGGGGTGGTCGCCGAGGCGATGGTGGCCCTCGTCCTGGCAGCGGGCTACCGGGAGAAGTTCGGAGGCGATCACATCGACGACGCACTCGCGGCGCTCGCCGCGTACCGGGAGCGCGTGGGGTGGACCCGCTGAGCGCGAACCGTTCCCTCGTCTTCATCGGCTTCATGGCGGCGGGGAAGTCGAAGGCCGCCCAGGCGGCGGCCGAGCACCTCGGACTGGAGGCACTCGACGCGGACCGGGCTCTCGAGGGAGCGCTGTCGATGCCGATCGCCGACTTCTTCGACAGGGAGGGGGAGGATGAGTTCCGCCGCCGCGAGGCCGAGATCGTCGTCGACATGCTGAGCCGCGGCGGCGGGGCTCCGGTCGCTCTCGGGGGCGGCAGCGTCCTGTCGGCACCGGTGGCCGCGGCGCTCCGCGACCACATCGTGGTCTGGCTCGACGTCTCCGCCGATGAGGCCTGGGGGCGGATCGACGGCACGAGTCGCCCGCTGGCGCGCGACCGCGCCGAGTTCGACCGCCTGCACGCCGAGCGAGCGCCCCTCTATGCAGGGCTGGCCGACGCGATCGTCCCGGGCCGCCGCGAGGCCGTTCGCGCCGCGCTGCCGGCGCTGTCCTCGCTTCGGGGCGCGCCCGCCGGGACGCAGCTGCTCTTTGCGTCGAGCTCCTCGGGCGACTACCCGGTCTTCATCGGCCGGGGGGTCCTCGGCACGGTCGATCCCGCTGTCGCCGGCAGGGGCTTCTGCATCACCGACGAGGCTGTCGGACCGCTCTATGCCGACCGGCTGCAGACCGAGGCGACACTGACGGTGGCGCCCGGCGAGGCCACGAAGCGGCTGACCGAGGCGGAGCGGCTCCTCGGCGAGCTCGCGGAGGCGGGGATGCGACGCGACGACCATCTCCTCGCGTTGGGCGGCGGAGTGGTTGGAGACCTCGCTGGCTTCTGCGCCGCGGTCTACCAGCGTGGCGTCGCCGTGGTTCATCTGCCCACCTCGCTCGTGGCGCAGGTGGACTCTGCCTACGGCGGCAAGACCGGCGTCGACATCGCCGCGGCGAAGAACTACGTCGGTGCCTACCACCAGCCCGCGGCGGTCGTTGCCGACCTGGACGCGCTGTCGACCCTGCCGAGGGAGGAGCTTGCGGCCGGTTTCGCCGAGGTCCTGAAGACGGGCCTCCTGGCCGGCGGGGAGCTCTGGGAGGCGGTGCGCACGCTCCCGGTCCTCGACAGCGCCGCGGCGGCGGCGTTCGTCGCGCCGTGCGCCCGCTACAAGCTCGCCGTGGTCGCGGCAGACGAGCGTGACGCCGGCCCGCGCATGGCGCTCAACCTTGGCCACACCGTGGGCCACGCGATCGAGGCCGCGTCTGGCTATGCCCGCTTCCGCCACGGCGAGGCGGTCGGCCTCGGCCTGCTGGCGGCGCTTCGGATTTCCGGCGCCGGCGCGCTTCGCGACGAGGTCGCGGACGTGCTCGCGCGCCACGGACTTCCCGTGTCGCTGGACGGGACGCCGGCGACCCAGGAGATCCTCGCGGCGCTCGAGCGCGACAAGAAGCGCACCGAGCGGGGCGTCGAGTTCGTCCTCCTCGAGCGACCCGGCGCTCCGCAGGTGGGCTGTCTCGTCGATCGCGCTAGCGTGGAAGCGGCCGTGGACGAGCTTCGATGACAGGCGCACACAACCGGGTCATGGTCCTTCACGGGGTGAACCTGAACATGCTGGGAAGCCGGCCCGCCGAGCATTACGGCAGGTTCACCATCGAGGAGCTCGAGCTGAAGATCAAGCGCTTCGCCGACGAGCTCGGGCTCGAGGCGGCGTTCTTTCACTCGAACCACGAGGGCGAGTACATCGAGATGATTCACCGGCTTCCGGAGACCGCGGACGGCGCCATCGTCAACCCGGGCTCGTGGACCCACTACAGCTACGCGATCCGCGATGCGCTGGAGCTGGCTGGAATCCCCGCCGTTGAGGTGCACATCTCCGACGTTCACTCACGCGAGGCGTGGCGAAGGGTCTCCGTCATCGAGGACGTGGTCGTCGGCCAGGTGTCCGGCAAGGGCTCCGACGGCTACCGAGAGGCGCTCGTCATGTTGCGGGAGCACCTGGGGTGAGCGCGGCGCCTGACCACGGCGACCGGCTCGCTGAGCTCGTCGCCGAGGAGTCACTGGACGCGCTGATCGTGGGCGACCTGGTGCGGCCGGGGGACTCGGGACCTGACGCAATCGCCGACATCCGCTGG
>JAWVFM010000135.1:0-4393 GCA_033856015.1 Solirubrobacterales bacterium | reverse complement strand
GACGCCCTCCGGAACCTCGATTTGCCGCACGAGCTGGCGCGCTCATCGATCGCGACGGGCGAGGGGCTCGAGGAGCGGGCCCGCTCGGTGCGCGCGCTGATCGAGGACGCGGCGAGCAACGCGTTCGGGCAGGCGGAGGGAGAGCGGCAGCTGCATCGCGTCCTCGTTCGCGGCTACCTCGAGCCCGCGCCGAGCCACGAGCTCGCCGCCGACGAGCTATCCCTCAGCCGGGCCGCCTACTTTCGGCGCCTGCGGACGGCGACGGAGCGGGTCGGCGACTACATCGCCGCGCTCGGCACAGGGGAGGGGTGATCGTGCCGGGAGCGCGAGGCGCCGTCGTCGTCACGGGCGCGTCGACGGGAATCGGGCACGCGACCGCCCTGCTCCTGGACCGCGAGGGCTTCACGGTCTTCGCCGGCGTGCGGCGCAACGAGGACGGCGAAGCGATCCGGGAGCGGTCCTCGAGGCGGCTCAGCGCGCTCAGCCTCGACGTGACGAAGCCTGACTCGATCGCTGCGGCGGCGAGCGAGGTCGAGACGGCGACCGGGGGGCGGCTCGTGGGGCTCGTCAACAACGCGGGCATCGCAGTAGCCGGGCCGCTCGAGGCCCTGCCGATCGAGGACTTCCGAAACCAGATCGAGGTGAACCTGGTTGGCCAGGTGGCGGTGACGCAGAGCCTGCTGCGCCTGCTGCGCCCGGCTCGCGGGCGCATCGTGTTCATCAGCTCGATCGGCGGGCTCACCGCATCTCCCTTCATGGCTCCCTACAACGCCTCCAAGTTCGGCATCGAGGCTGTGGGCGACTCGCTTCGCCAGGAGCTTCGCGGGTCCGGGATGCACGTCTCGCTGGTCGAGCCGGGCGCCATTGCGACCCCGATCTGGGCGAAGGGAAAGGACGCGGCCCTGGAGGGCCGCAAGCACTACTCCGCAGACGAGGAGGCGCGCTACGGCAGGGCGCTCGACCGGCTCGCCGAGCTGACCGAGGAGACCGCCGAGCGCGGCATCGCGCCCGAGCGCGTGGCGGCAACCGTGCTCGAGGCGCTGACCGCCGACCGGCCCCGGACCCGCTACCTCGTGGGCCGCGACGCGAGGATTCAGGCCGCGCTTCAGAGCCTCCTGCCCGATCGCCTGCGCGACCGCCTCGTCGCCCGTTTCATGGGGATCTGAACGCCGCGCGTCCAAGCAGCGAGGAGGCGTGCCGCGCGCGCTGGTGGGTGACTTTGGTGCGCAGTTTCGGCCGCCGGCACACTTTCGTAGCGCCTCAACCGAGGTTTACCGCGCAATGCGCGGTCAAATTCGGTCGCGTGGGACGCGTCTGAGCTTTGGGCCGAATAGCGGCCCCAAAGTCAGGAGCGTGGCGGTCAAACGCGCGGGAGCTCCCTGATCGGCCGGGGCTTGCACCTCCCTCGCTGCCTGCTGCGGCTGGCGCTCGCCTGCGGACGAGCGCCGCTCGCCCCGCGGAAGAGCGCTGCAGCTCACAGCGCTGAAGGCCCGCTTCATCCGCGGGCGCGGGCTAAAGAATCACGTCTAGTTCTGGCGCTCGACGATCATCGCCTCGCCCTGGCCGCCGGCGACGCACATCGTCTCGAGGCCCACGGCGTGGTCGTCGCTCTCCATCACGTTCAGGAGCGTGGTCATGATCCGGGCGCCGGTCATCCCGAACGGGTGCCCCAGGGCGATCGCCCCACCGTGGGTGTTCATCTTCTCTAGCGGGATGTTGCACTCGGCCATGATCGGGATGACCTGGGCGGCGAAAGCCTCGTTCAGCTCGACGACCCCGACGTCCTCGATCGTCATCCCGGCTCGGTCGAGCACCTTCCTGATCGCCCCGATCGGCGCGACGCCCATGTACTCGGGCTCGTTGCCGATCGTAGCGGCGGTGACGATGCGGGCCCGTGGCTGAAGCCCGAGCTCGGCAGCCTTGGTGTCCGACATCACGAGCACGGCCGCGGCCCCGTCGTTCAGCGGGCAGGAGTTGCCCGCGGTCACGCCGCCACCTCCGAAGGCCTCGGGCAGCTCGGCGAGCTTCTCGAGCGTGGAGCTCGCCCGCGGTCCGTCGTCCTTCGCGACCTCGCTGCCGTCGGCGCCGGCGATCGGGACGATCTCGCGGTCGAAGAAGCCGGACTCCTGGGAGCCGACGGCCAGCTCCTGCGAGCGCTGCGCGTACTTGTCCATGTCCGCGCGGCTGACCTCGTAGCGGTTCGCCACGTTGACGGCCGTCAGGCCCATCTCGATGTAGGCGTTCGGAGTGCCGTCCGTGCCCTGGAGCTTGGTGTTCTGGTCGACGGCGCCGGCCGGCTCGGTCCGCTCGTTGTAGCGGCTCACCCACTCGACCCCCGCCGCCACGTATGCGTCGCCCTCACCGGCCTTCACGGCGTTCGCCGCGTGGCGAATCGCGTCGAGGCTGGACGCGCAGTAGCGCGAGATCGTGACGCCGTTGGTCTCCTGGGAGAGCTTCTCGGAGAGCAGGACGATGATCCGGCCGATGTTGAAAGCCTGCAGCCCCTGCGGCATGCCGCAGCCGCAGAAGACGTCCTCGACCAGCGCCGGGTCGACGTCCGGGTTGCGCTCGAGGAGCTGGTCGACGACGTACGCCGCCGTCTCGTCGGGTCGGAGCTGCGCCAGCGAGCCCTTGAAGGCGCGCCCGATCGGGCTGCGGACGGCGTCGACGATCACTGCTTCGGGCATGCGTATCTCCTTGAGGCTGAGCGGCCGGGGGGCCGGGGACGAAGGGGACGGGACGTTAGCCGAGCCCGGCGCCCGGCGGTACGTACACTGCGCCGCGCGATGCCGGGCACCGAGACGGAGATCCACCTCTCGCCGGAACAGGCCGCCGAGGCGATCAGCGCCGGCGCGGACGTGGTTGACGTGCGCCGCGACTACGAGTGGGAGGGCGGCCGGATCCCCGGCGCCAGGCACGTCGAGATGAACGATCTCACCGCCCAGGCGGAGTCGCTTCCTCGCGACCGCCCGATCCTCTTCTACTGCCGCGGCGGGAGCAGGTCGGGCATGGCCGTCGATGCCTTTCGCCAGGCGGGCTACGAGGCGTTCAACATCGAGGGCGGCCTCACCGCCTGGGTCGCGGCGGGCCAGCCGCTCGACCCGCCCGACGGCGTCGTCGAGCCGTCACGGCCCGCCTGAGCCCGGGCTGCTTGTAACGAATCGCACCTGTCGTGCGTGGCAGATGTCCGCCGAGTGGGCTACGGTCGCCTCGAGGCCATGGGCACAAGCGTCAGAGATGGCGCGGAATCTCAGGCTCGAAAGAGGAAGAGAGAGCAGCTCGAAAGGAGCTCTATGCCGACCGGATACTGCGTGAAAGAACGCAAGAAGGTCGAAATCCAGGGTGCGCACCAGGTGACCATGAAGAACGGTCGCCCGGCCATCCAAGGTACCTGCCCCGACTGCGGCACCAAGATCTTCAAGATCGGGAAGATGGAGGCGTAGAGGCGGGGCAGAACCGGCAGGCCGCCCGGCCACGTGCCGGGCGGCGCCGGCGCTCGAAGGGGAGCGCGAGGCCGCCGCGGCCACCCTCAGGTTCCATTCTTGCTTGAACCAAGACCGGTTCGCGCAAGTATTCATCTGTGCCAATGGCATGGATGCAACCAATGAAGCTTCGATGAGCGAGGCAACGCTCCGCGGCGAGCAGGGAATTCGCGAGGCCTACTCCGCGCACGGTCGCGAGCTCTTCGGCTTCGCGGTGCGGTCGCTGAGCGACCGCGGCATGGCCGAGGAGGCCGTGCAGGAGACCTTCGTCCGCGCCTGGCGCGCGGGCTCGCGCTTCGACCCTGAGCTCGGCTCGCTTCGCACGTGGTTGTTCGCGATCCTGCGCAACGTCGTCATCGACATGAGCAGGGCGCGAGCCGCGCGGCGGGAGGTTGGGTCGGAAGCGCCAGAGCCAACCGACGAGCCCCTCGAGCGCGCGCTCGTGGCCTGGCAGGTCGAGGAGGCGCTCCGGAGGATCGGCGAGGCGCACCGCCAGGTCATCGTCGAGACCTATCTGCGCGGGCGCCCGTATGCGGAGCTCGCCGCGGAGCTTGGCGTGCCGGAGGGCACGATCAAGAGCCGCGTCTACTACGGGCTGCGCGCCCTTCGCAATGCGCTGGAGGAGATGGGCTATGACGACTGACAGCTGCCGGCAGTGGCGGGAGCTCCTCGGAGCGCATGTGCTCGGCGGCCTCGCCGCCGAGGAGCGCGTGGCGCTGGACGCTCACCTCGAGGGCTGCGCCGAGTGCCGAGCGGAGCGGGCCGGGCTCGCCCCCATGGCGGAGATCCTGCCGCTCGCCGATCCGCAATGGCTCGACGCGGCGCCGGCGCCGCCGGGCTCCCTCGGGCGACGCGTCGCACGACGCGTCGCGACCGAGCGACGCAACCAGCGGCGGCGGCGAATCCGCGTC
>JAWVFM010000134.1:0-3578 GCA_033856015.1 Solirubrobacterales bacterium | reverse complement strand
TTGCGGAAACCCGCCTTGCAGGCCGGCCCACTCCGTTCTAGGGTGCAAAGCGCGATCCGGGAGAGAGCGAGACCGCGAAAGCCAAGCGGCGACGACTCTCGAAGGTGACCGGCTAAAGCTTCTATCGGGCGTAGGCTACGTTCGAGCGGGCAGGCCGTCACCACCGGGTCGCGTTTTTCGTGGCCGGGCGACCGGCGCCTGGGAAGGGATGCTGCCCGACCCGCCGAGTCCGGCAGGCCGGGCGCCCCTATGACGTTGGCGTGGAGGCGAGGGCTAGAAGGAGGCCTGGACCGTCCTGCTCGAGTCGGCCTGGCACTTCGAGGTCGGCCTGACGTGGGCGTAGTAGCTCCCGCTCGGCGGGCCGGAGTTGCCGGTCGACCACATGTACTTGTCGCCGTTCGCCTGGGCGGTGTCGCTCCCGACCTCCTTGTCCTTGTTCGGGTGCTGGTCGCTGCCCTTCTGCTTGTAGACGATCACCTCGCGGTTGTTCGCGCATGCGTTCACCTTCGGGCTCTTGACGTAGCCGAAGAAGCCGTCGGATTGCACCTTGATGGTCACCTTGGTCGGCGCCTTGTCGCGGGCGCCGGCTACGGCGGCCAGCGCCAGACATCCGAGCGCTGCGATGAGAATCCCGCTCAGCAGTCTCTTTCTCATGGTTCCCTCCTGTATTTGGCCTGCCGGACCACGCTAACAGGAGGGCGGCCGCCGCCTGCGTGAGGGGTCAACCGGCTTCGGCGGAGAACGCTGCCTCGCCCTCGAGCGCCGCGGCCGCCTCGTGCTCCGGGCGGATGACGGTGATGGCGAGCACGATCGCCGCCGCGACCAGGCCCACCGCGACGAAGAAGCCGACGTGGTAGCCGCTGGTCAACGCCGACTTCACGGAGGAGCCGTCGTCGAGCAGCCCCCGGCTGTGGGTGGCCGAGACCGTCGCGATCACGGCCAGCCCGATCGCCGCGCCGACCTGAAGCGAGGTGTTGACCATCGCCGACGTCAGGCCGGCGTCGCTGCGGGTGGCACCGGACATGGCCAGCGTCATGAGGGCGGGGAAGGACACCCCGACGCCCGTGCCGATCAGGATGTTGGTCGGCAACACGTCGCGCACATAGCTGCCGTCGACCGGCACGCGCGCGAAGAGGGCGAGCCCGGAGCCGATCAGGATCAGCCCGGGGATGAGCGTCGTGCGCGCGCCGAAGCGGGTGATCAGGAGCTCCGAGTAGCGGAGCGAGAGCGTGCCGATGACGATCGTGACCGGGAGGAAGGCAAGCCCGGTCTGCAAGGCGTCGTAGCCGAGCACGCGCTGGAGGTAGAGAACGCCCAGGAAGAACATCCCGAACATCCCGGCGACCGTGAACGCCTGAATGAGGTTCGCTCCCGCCACGTTGCGCGACCGGAAGATCCGCAGCGGCATCAACGGGTTCGACGCGGTCGCCTCGCGTGCGATGAACGCGACGAGCAGCGCGAGCGAGGTGGCGCTGAACAGGAGGGTTGAGGACGCTCCCCAGCCGTTCTCAGCCGCGGGCTTGACGATGGTGTAGACGCCGAGCATCAGCGAGCTCGTGATCAGAACGGCGCCCGGGACGTCGGCACCTTCGCCGAACCCGATGCCCTCGTCCTTCTCGACCAGGCGCCGCGCCAGGAGCCACGTGGCGATCCCGATCGGGATGTTGATGAAGAAGATCCAATGCCAGTTGATGCTCTGCGTGATGACGCCGCCGGCGAGCAGGCCGACCGAGCCGCCGGCGGAGGCGACGAAGCTGAAGACCCCGATCGCCTTCGCCTGGTCGCGAGGCTCCGGGAACATGGTCACGATCATGCCGAGGATGACCGCGGAGGTCATCGCCCCGCCGACGCCCTGGACGAAGCGGGCGGCGATCAGAAGGCCCTGGCTCTGGGTCAACCCGCAGAGGAGCGAAGCGAACGTGAAGATCGTGAGGCCGGTCAGGAAGACGCCCCTGCGCGAGATCAGGTCGCCGAGCCGGCCCGACAGGAGCAGCAGGCCGCCGAAGGCGATCAGGTACGCGTTGACGACCCAGGCAAGCCCAGACTGCGAGAAGCCGAGGTCGTCCTGGATCGACGGCAGCGCGACGTTCACGACGGTCGCGTCGAGGACGATCATCAGCATGCCCGTGCAGAGGACGTAGAGCGCGATCCAACGGGCGCGATCGTCGCTTCCGGGTGTCTTGCTGCCTGTCTGCGTCATCGGTTTACGGGCTCCTTCACTCGTCTCGTTTCTACGGGTTGAGACGGCGGAAGCTGCCGGAATTCATCGGTCGATCGAGGGTAGCGAGCCGGCCTTCTCGGCCGGTTGCAGTCAGGTGAAGGTCTCGGGGAGCCCGAACTTCCCGAAGGCGGCGTCCATCGCCTCAGGGTCGGCGGCATGCTCGGGCATCCTCGCCACAACCTCGCGATCCGGCGCGGGCGGGGTGCGCGCGATGAACGCGGTGACGTCCGAGATCCGCTCGCCGCGGAACGTGAGCACGTTCAGCGCAAAGCGCCGGTACGCGTTCTCCTCGTCGCTCCAGGCGTAGAAGGCGAGGGCCGGCTGGCCGTTGGCCTGGACGCGGATCGCCCTCCAGCGCCAATCGCCGGAGAGCGGCCAGCCGGTGAGGAAGATGCGCAGGGATTCGCTGCCCTGGAACCAACTCGCCAGCGGGGGCATCGCAAAGGTCGCGTCCTCGGCGAGGATCTCGACGACCGTGTCGACGTCGCCGGTCTCCCAGGCCTCGAGATAGCGATCGACGATCGCTGCGACCTTCTCGTCGCCGAGCGTGCGCAGAGTGGCCTGCTGGCTCTGCTCGGGGAGCTTCTCGTCGACCGTGGCGCGGGCGCGCTGCAGCGCGCTGTTGACGGAGGCGGTGGTGGTGTCCAGCGCGTCGGCCGTCTCCTTCGCCGAGTAGCCCAGGACCTCGCGCAATACGAGCACAGCCCGCTGCGTGGCCGGCAGGAGCTGGAGGGCGGCGATGAACGCGAGCTCCACGGCCTCACGCTGCTCGTAGCGGGCCTCCGGCCCCGCGTAGCCGTCCTCGATCCCGATCAGCTCGTCCGGGAACGGCTCGACCCAGACCGACTCGATCACAGGCTCGCCCGGCCCCGCGTGCGGGTCGCCCGCCGGGGCGTAGTCGATCGGGAGGACTCGCTTGGGGCGCCGGCCGATGGCGTCGAGGCATGCGTTCGTCGCGATCTTGTAGAGCCAGGACCGCAGCGAGCTGCGGCCTTCGAAGCGCGGCAGGCCACGCCAGGCGCGGACGAGCGCCTCCTGCATGGCGTCCTCGGCGTCGTGCGTGGAGCCGAGCATCCGGTAGCAGTGAGCCTGGAGCTCCGAGCGGCGCATCTCCACGATGCTCTGGAAGGCGCCCTCGTCTCCCCTGCGAGCCGCGGCGAGGAGCGTCTGCTCGCGTGCATCGGTTGCTGCTCCAGTGGCGGCGTCCATCCCCACACCACAGTAGACGGACGGCGCAGCCGAAGCTCATCGCCGCGACCGATTACTTCGCTCCCGTACGCCGGTCCTATCTCTGAAGGCAATGAAGCCGAGGCCTCCACATCCAGTCGTGCACTTGGAGCTCCACACCCGCGATCTG
>JAWVFM010000133.1:0-9262 GCA_033856015.1 Solirubrobacterales bacterium | reverse complement strand
GTCGCCGACGGCGACGGTGAGCTGCGCGCGGACGTGCTCGACTCCGTCTGCGCTCAGGTGACCGAGCTCCACGGCGGCGGCGAGGACGTCGTGATGGTCACCTCCGGTGCGATCGCACGCGGAACGCGCCTGATGGGCCTCGCCGAGCGCCCGCGCGAGATCGACTCGATGCAGGCCGCCTCGGCCGTCGGCCAGGGTTCGCTGTTTCGTGCCTACGAGGAGCGACTGTCGGCGGGAGGCGTCCATGCCGCCCAGGTGCTCCTGACCTCCTTCGACATGGCCGCACGGATGCACTATCTGAACGCCCGCCGCACGCTTCGGCGGCTGCTCGAGTGGCGCGCCGTGCCGGTGATCAACGAGAACGACACCACGGCCACCGACGAGATCACGTTCGGCGACAACGACTTCCTCTCCGCGCAGGTGGCCATCCTGCTCGGCGCCCGGCTATTGGTCCTGCTCACGGACCTGCCCGGCCTGCACACGGCCGATCCGCGTATCGACCAGTCGGCGGAGCTCGTCCGCGAGGTGGTGGACCTGGCCGAGCTGCGCACCTACGAGATCGGCGACCGCACCACGGCGTTCGGCTCAGGCGGGATGCGCAGCAAGGTGGCGGCCGCGGAGATGGCCAGCGCCGCCGCCATCCCCGCGGTGATCTGCGACGGCACCACACCGGGAACCCTTGGCCGGGCGGCGTCGGGCGACGAGGTCGGGACTCGCTTCCTGCCGCACCCGGAGCGCACGCCGAGCTTCAAGCTCTGGCTGCGCTACGCGAAGCCGAGCCAGGGCCGGCTGCAGGTGGACGCCGGCGCGGCGCGGATGCTGCGCGAGGGCGGGGCGAGCCTGTTGCCCGTCGGCGTGACGGCTGTCGAGGGCGAGTTCGTGGCGGGCGACGCTGTCGAGGTCGTCTGCGACGGCGCCGTGGTCGGCAAGGGCATCGCGAGCTACTCGGCTCAGGAGCTCGACCGGGTCAGGGGCAAGCGTTCGGCGGACGTGCTTGCGGCATTCCCCGACGCCGCCGAGGAAGCGGTCCACCGCGATCGCTTCGTGCTGACGTAACTGGCAGGAGCCGAGCGTCGCGCCTGGAAGTCCTCTGACTCGAAAGCGCGGGGTTCAACGAACAGGGGAGAGCTCTCATGCACCAAGGCATCCGGCCGGCGACGGCGTTGGCAGCTGTTTTGTCCGCGGGCGTCCTCGCGGCGTGCAGCACCACGACGAAGATCGACGCCGACAAGGCGGCCGCGCTCGTCCAGAGCCAGATTCACGGCAACTCCGTGAAGGTCAAGTCGGTGACCTGCCCGAGCGGGATCACGGCCAAGACGGGCGCCACGTTCAACTGCACGGTCACGTTCGAAGACGGCACCACCGGGACGACCGGCATCAAGATGACCGACGACAAGGGCGACATCGTCACCCTCGGCGGCCTGCACATCAACAAGTAGCTTCCGGATATCCTCGCCCGCCCATGGGCAAGGAGCTGAGCCGCAGGCAGTTCGTCGCGGCGAGCGGATCATTGGGGTTGCTCGCCTTGCTTCCGGGGGAGCGGGTGAACGCCCTGATGCTCGCGACTCCGAAGCGAGGTCACCCCGGCCGTTTTCTCAGCGCCCACCAGCTCGAAACCCTGCGCGCGCTCTGCGCGCGACTCGTTCCCGGGCCGCCGGACGACCCCGACCCGGGCGCGACCGAGGCTCGCGCGGCGGATGCGATCGACCTGCTGCTGGGGGCGTTTCGGGTACATCCACCGCTGATCCACGCGGGCGGTCCGTTTTCGTCCCGCTCGGGCGGCCGGCGCGATGACTTCAAGCGCTTCGTGCGCCTCGACCGCCAGGCCGAGCTCGGCTGGCGCATCCGTCTCGAGGGCTCGCGCGGCAAGCGTGAGCGCGAGTTCGCCGGTCCCGTGCGCGGGCTCCAGGCGGTCTATCGCGAGGGGCTTCGCCACCTGGACGAGCGCGCGCAGGCGGTTGACGGTCAGGACTTCGCCAAGCTTCTCCCGCCGCTTCAGGACGCGATCCTCTCCGATCAGGGCGACGACTCCGTGCAGGAGCTGGTTGGCGTCGCGTTCGCCAACACCCTTGATGCGGTCTACGGGCCGCCCGAGTACGGGGGCAACCACAAGCTCGTCGGCTGGCGCTACACGGACTGGCCGGGGGACACCCAGCCGCGTGGCTTTCACGGCGCCGAGATCACCGGCCCGGGTAACGGCAAGCCGCTCAGCGCGGCGACCGCCGCGTCCCTGAGCCGTTTCCTGCCGGGGCTCGCTGTACGTCCGGTTGCCAACGACGCTCACTGGCGGCCTCGAGGGGGCCTGCAAACCGGATGAGCAAGCCGTCCGTGCTCATCGTCGGCTCGGGCGCGGGCGGGAGCGCCGTCGCCTGGCGCCTCGCCCGCGCGGGACATCCGGTCGAGATCCTCGAGCGGGGCCGAAGCCTGTTCCCGGGCCTCGTCGAGGGCGAGGAGCGCTTCCGGACCAGGTTCGGCAACGACGAGGTGAAGGCGGGCCGGTACTTCGAGAACCAGGACCCGCTGCTCGAGCCGCGGACCTCGCGGACGCAGGACGAGGCCAACCAGGGTGTCGAGCGCTCGTTCGTGGGCGACGTCAACGACCTCCCGGCGACCGTCGGCGGCGGCACGGTCCACTGGGACGCAAAGGTTCCGCGCTTCTGGAGGCAGGACTTCAAGGGGCGCTCCCTCTACGGGCCGGTGCAGGGAGCGAACGTTGCCGATTGGCCGCTCACCTATGACGACCTCGCGCCTCACTACGACGCGGTCGAGCGCCGGCTCGGGGTGCAGGGCGATCGCCGCCGGATGCCGGCGCACACGCTTCACCAGGCACCGCGCCGCCATCAGTTCGTCATGCCGCCGAACCCGCCCAGCCACGCGGGGACCCTCATGGCGGAGGGGGCGGAGAGCCTCGGGTACGAGCCGTATCCGTTTCCGATGGCGGTCAACTCGCGCCACCACCACGGCCGGCCGCGGTGCAACTCCTGCGGCTTTTGCTCGGGCTTCGGCTGCCCGATCCAGGCTCGTGGGGGAGCCCTCTCGTTCCTGGCGCCGGCGATCGCCGCGGGCGCACGGGTCCACGAGCGGTGCTTCGTCCACAAGATCGGCGTCTCGCGCGACGGCAGGCGCGCGACCTCGGTCGCCTACGTCGACCGGCACGGGCGACGCCGCCGGGCGAAGGCCGACATCGTCGTGGTCGCGGCATCGGCGATCGAGACCGCCCGCCTGCTCCTGATGTCGCGCCATCACACCCACCCGGCGGGCATCGGCAACCACTCCCATCAGCTCGGCCGCAACCTGATGTTCCATTACTTCACCCTCGGCGTCGCCCTCTTCGAGCCGGACATCCACGCCTGGATCGCGCCGTCGACCACGTTCACGATGGACGACTTCGTCGGGCCCGACACGAAGGCGGCGCCCGCCGGCCTGCCGTACCTGAAGGGCGGGATCTGCGAGGTCGGCGCCGGCGTGACGCTGCTTCAGGAAGCCGACATCTACGCGGCCCTCCCGAACAGCTTCGGCGTGGAGCACAAGTCGCTCATGAAGGACGTCTCGCTTCGCAGCCACCTCGGTGCGATCCAGCTCGTCGGCGAGGACATGCCGCAGCTGGCCAACCGGGTCGACCTCGATCCCGCGATTCGCGACTTCCACGGCTTCCCGGTGCCACGCATCACCCACGGCCAGCACCAGTTCGAGCTCGCGGCCTCCGCGTACTACGGGCCGAAGCTCGCGGAGGTCTGTCAGGCGGCCCCGGGCTCGATCTCCTCGGCGGTCGGAGTGATCCCGCTGGTGCCCGGAGCTCCCGCGAGCGACATCGAGGGGCCCAACTCGACGGCTCACATCATGGGCACGGCGCGCATGGGCCATGACCCCCGCACATCCGTGTGCGACGGCCACGGGCAGGTGCACGGCCTGGAGAACCTGTTCCTCGCCGACGGTTCGGTCTTCGTCTCCTCCGGCGGCTTCAACCCGACACTCACGATCATGGCGCTCGCCCTCCGCACCGCCGATCGGATCGCAGGCCGCCGGCGCTAGGTTCTCGGTCAGAGGCGGTAGGTGACCAGGGCGGTCGCGACCGCCTTGCCGTCCGCGCCGGTCACGTCGACAGCGAGGAACGTGACGGCGCCGCGTCGCAGGACCCGCGCCTCGGCGACGACGTCCTGGCCGCGCGCCGGAGAGAGGAAGTCGACCGTGAACCCGACGGTCGAGGCGCGGATCTTCTCGGGGACCTCCGCGCCCGACCATGCCGCCGCCGCGGCGGTCGTATCGATCAGCGAGCTGATCGCGCCGCCGTGGACGACGTCACCCATGGTCGGCAGCGACTCCGAGTAGGGCAGGCGCATTCGCGCCGTCCCGGGCGCGAGTGCCTCGAGCTGGAGGCCGAGCTGCGCGACGAACGGGGAGCTCTCGAGCCATGCCCTCGCAAGGCCCGCGCCGTCCGGCTTCGGAGCATCCGTCGCCACGCGTCCACAATACGAGAGGACCATCGAGTCGATGGCTACCCTTAGGCCATGGCCACAGCCACCACCACCGTGCTCGAAGCCTGCGCGAGGGCCAAGCTCGCCGCTCGCGATCTGGCCCGCGCCACGACGGAGCAGAAAAATGCTGCGCTGAACGCCCTTGCCGGCCTGCTCGAGGAGCGCGTTGACACGATCCTCGAGGCCAACGCGGCGGACCTTGCGGACGAACGTGCCGCGGGCCTCTCGGATGCGCTTCGCGACCGGCTTGCGCTGAGCGCGGCGCGGGTCGCGGCGATGGCGGACGGCGTGCGGGCGATCGCGACGCTGCCCGACCCTGTCGGCGAGGAGCTCGAGCACCGGACGCTCGAGAGCGGCATCGACCTGCGCAAGGTCCGCACGCCGCTGGGCGTGATCGCCGTCATCTACGAGGCCCGGCCGAACGTGACCGTCGATTGCGCCGCGCTCACGCTGAAGAGCGGCAACGCCCTCGTCCTGCGCGGGTCGAGCTACGCAGCGCGATCGAACGGCGCCCTGGCGGCGCTCGTCGCCGAGGCGGTGGCCGGCGCGGGGCTGCCCGAGGGCTCTGTGGAGCTGGTCGGCGGCGGGCACGGCGACCTCGCGGAGCTGGCGGGCGCCGACGGCCTGGTCGATCTCGTCATCCCGCGAGGTGGGGAAGGGCTGAAGGACGCGCTCAAGGAGGTCGCGACGGTCCCGGTCATGTACGCAGCGTCGGGTAACTGCCACGTGTACGTGCACGCCGACGCCGACGCCGACATGGCGCGCGCGATCGCCGTCAACGCCAAGGTCCAGCGGCCAGGTGTCTGCAACGCCGCCGAGACCCTCCTGGTCAACTCGGAGATCGCCGGGAGCTTCCTGCCCGCTGTGCTCGCTGAGCTCAATGAGGCCGGGGTGGAGCTCGTCGGCGACGAGCGCGCGCGGGCGGCAAGCGGGCCGATCTCCGTCGGCGAGGCCTCCGGCGCGGATTGGGACACCGAGTACCACGACCTGAAGCTCACGGTTGGGGTGGTCGACTCGCTTGCCGAGGCGGTCGAGCACATCAACGGCCACGGCAGCGGCCACTCGGAGGCGATCGTCACCGGATCCGAGGCTGCCGGCGACGAGTTCACGGCGGCCGTGGACGCCGCGTGCGTCTACGTCAACGCGTCAACACGCTTCACCGACGGCTTCGAGTTCGGGCTGGGTGCCGAGATCGGCAACTCGACGCAGAAGCTGCATGCCCGCGGCCCGATCGGGCTGCGCGAGCTGACCTCGTTCAAGTACGTGCTGCACGGCGACGGAACGATTCGGGAGTAGCCGTCGCCGCTGTCGGGATCCTCGGGGGTGCCTTCAACCCTCCGCACATCGGGCACCTGGTGCTGGCGCAGGAGGCTGCGGCGCAGCTCGGCCTGGATGCCGTGCTGCTCGTTCCGGCCGGCGAGGCGCCGCACAAGCGGATCGATCCTGAGCCCGGCCGTGACGTCAGGCTCGAGATGGCCCAGCGAGCTGCCGCCGGCGACGCCCTGCTCGCGGCATCGGCTGTGGAGGTCGAGCGCGATGGCCCGTCGTTCACCCATGAGACGCTCGAGGTGTTGCGTGCCGAGCGCCCTGACGACGAGCTCTGGTTCCTGATGGGCGCCGATGTGGCCGCGGGCCTCGAGCGGTGGCGCAACCCGGCACGGGTGGTCGAGCTTGCGCGGCTTGGAATTGCCGCACGCGCGGGGACCGGCCTGGACGAGGCGGAGGCGGCGCTCGAGGCGCTTGGGGCTGAGGATCGCTTCGAGGTCGTGCGCATGCCCGAGATCGGCGTCTCCTCGACGCGGGTGCGGCGGCGGGTGGCCCAGGGTCGGCCGATCCGCTATCTCGTCCCCGATGCGGTGGTCGACGTGATCGAGTCGCGGGGCCTCTACCGGTGAGCGCGGGAGAGCCGCAGCGCCGGGAGGACGAGATCGCCGCGCGGCGCGTGGCGGAGGCAGATGCCTCGCTCGCCCTCGCGCGACGACTTGCAGCTGTCGCGGTCGAGAAGGGGGCGGAGGACCTGGTCGCACTCGACGTGCGCGTCCTCGTCGGCTACACGGACTACCTGCTGGTGTGCACCGCTCGCAATGAGCGCCTGGCGAAGGCGATCCACGACGAGGTGTATCTGCGCCTGAAGCGCGAGGACGACCTGCTCCCGGCGTCGGTGGAGGGCGAGCGGGAGGCGCGCTGGATCCTCCTGGACTACTTCGACTGCGTTCTCCACATCTTCGTGCCGGAGCTTCGCGAGCGCTACAGGCTCGAACGGCTCTGGGGCGAGGCCCCGAACGTGGACCTCGAGAGCGAGTAGACGCTCAGCTCGAGCCCCGGGATGCGGCCGTGTGGGGTGGTGCCGTCCGGCCTCGATCCGAGTCGGGTTGCGACGGCGATCGAGCGCTGATTGTCGGCGCCGATCAGGCTGATGAGCCGTTCGACGTCGAATTCCGCGAAGGCCGTGGCGGCCGCGGCGCGAGCGCCCTCGAGCGCGAGCCCGCGCCCCCACCAGGGACTGCGGAGCGTCCAGCCAACCTCGACCTCGCCCCCGAGCTCGGGCCCGACGTCCTGGCGCCAGGCGCCGATCCAGCCGATCACCTCATCCTCGGCGGGGTCGACGGCCGCCCACAGGCCGAAGCCGTCGCGCTCCCAGGCGCCGACGTGGCGCTTCAGGGCGTTGCGCGCAATCTCGTCCGGGTCGCCGGAGTCGCTCGGATGGAGCGACTGGAGGACAGCCGGGTCCGACCAGATGGCGCGCATCGCGCCCAGATCGCCGGCCGTCCAACGGCGCAGGAGGAGGCGCTCGGTCTCGACGCGTTCCGGATAGGGCATGCGGGAGGACAGTGTCGCAGCGCGACTGGCGGGAGAGCTTCTCGGTTCGTCCGGCCTGGGGCCTAGGTTTCGCGCATCGCCGCTGGTCGTTTCAAGAGAGCTTTGCTCGGATACAGGCGGGCGGAGGTCGACGCTGCACTCGACTCCGCCGCCGTGGAGCTCGACGCCGCCGGCACGGAGCTGGCCGTCCGCGACCGGCGGATCGACGAGCTCGAGCGCGTCTCGAACCGGTTGGCGGAACGGGTCGTCGAGCGCGAGCACGAGCTGCGGCGCGTGCGCGCCGAGCTTGCCGCCAGCATGCGCCACAGCGCGGTGAGCATGGACGCGCTCGCAGCGCTGACGAACGAGCTCGAGGCCATGCGCCGCCGGGCGCGCGGCGCCCCGGCCGGCCAGGCGAAGACCCTCGCTGCGGCGGAGGAGTCGGCCCCGCCGGTTCCTGCGGCGGCGCCGGACAAGCCGGCCGCCCCGGTACCCGAGGCGGTGCCCGCGCAGTCGAACGGACACTCAAAGAGCGCCGCGGCGGGCCTGTTCGAGGGGTGCATCGAGGTGGAGATCGGCCCGTTTGGAGACTTCGCGCAGCTGGTGGGGTTCGAGGATGCGGCGCGCGGCATCGACGCGACCTCGGAGATCTCGATCGTGCGCTTCTCCGACGGACGCGCCACGCTCGAGATGACGCTCAGGGAGCCGGTGGAGCTTCTCGACGAGCTCGAGCGGCGTTGCGACCTGGATTTCCGGGTCCGCGACGATCGCGACGGGCGCATCGTGCTCGACGTCGACTGAGGGCGACGTCGAATAGCCTGCACCTCGTGAGCGAGGAGAGAGCGCGCGCGGGCGATGTCGAGATCGCCTACGAGACGTTTGGGGATCCGGCGGACCCGACGCTGCTCTTGATCATGGGGCTCGGCGTCCAGATGCTCGGATGGGACGTCGGCTTCTGCGAGATGCTCGCCGAACGCGGCTTTCGGGTGGTGCGCTTCGACAACCGCGACGTCGGGCGTTCGACGTGGATCGACGGCGGGCCGGCGCCGGACGTGATGGCTGTCATGGGCGGGGACTTCAGCTCGGCCGGCTACCTGCTCGCGGACATGGCGGAAGACGCGGCCGGCCTGCTCGACAGCCTCGACGTTCCTGCCGCGCACGTGGTGGGCGCATCGATGGGCGGGATGATCGCCCAGACGCTGGCGATCCTCCATCCCGAGCGGGTGCTCTCGCTGACGTCGATCATGTCGACGACCGGGGATCCATCGGTTGGCCAGGCAACTCCGGAGGCCCTCCAGGTGCTGATGAACACTCCGCCGGACGAGCGCGAGGGGTTCGCGGACGCGAGCGTCGCCATCTACACGACGATCGGTTCGCGCGGGTTCGCGGTCGACACGGACGCCATCCGGCAGCGCGCCCTCGAGAGCTTCGACCGCGGTCACAACCCGCTTGGCGTCGGGCGCCAGCTCGTCGGGATCATCGCCTCCGGCGACCGGACGCCGGCGCTGCGCGAGCTCGAGGTCCCGACGCAGGTGATCCACGGGAGCGGCGACCCGCTGATCAATCGCTCGGGTGGGGAGGCCACGGCGGCGGCGATTCCCGGCGCTCAGCTCGAGGTGATCGAGGGCATGGGCCACGACCTCCCCCGCGACGCCTGGCCGCGGATCGTCGACCTGATCGTGGCGAACACGGCCCGCGCAGCCTGAGCCCGAGGGCGCCGCGCGGCGGCGGCCCGACTCACACAATCGGCACACTCCCCGCGCCACCCGTGACAGGAGCGGTGGGAACATACGTTCGATGCACGACTCGAACCACAAGGGGAATGTCGCCGAGGCGGCGATCACAGCTGCTGCGATCAAACTCGGGATTCCGGTGATCCGGCCGCTGGTCGAGCACACCCGGTACGACCTGATCTTCGACCTTCAGCCGCGCCTGCTGAGGGTGCAATGCAAATGGGCGCCACAGCGAGGGGGTGTCATTCCCATCCC
>JAWVFM010000132.1:0-3036 GCA_033856015.1 Solirubrobacterales bacterium | reverse complement strand
CGCAGCCTGCGTGGGGTCCTGGGGCGTATTGCCGTCCGGGATGATGTTGATCTGACCAAGCCGCCTGAGGCTGCGAGCGTCGATCAGCGTGACGGTTCCGGCGACGCTGTTCGCTGTGAACAGCACGGGGCGAGAGGGCGGACGGTGCGCCACGGCAGTCGCAGGAAGCGCAAAGACGCCGGCGCCGAGCGCCAGACACAGCACGAGCACCCGAAGCCCTGGAGGGCGCCGCCGACAGGCCCCCGGAGTTCCCATCACGATCGCGATGCTAACGCCGGCGTGGGAGTGTTCGCTCAGCCGAGCTCGCACTCGAGATCTGCCCATTGACTCCAGCCCGGTTGGGCGCGAGAATCGAGGCATGCCGGAGCCCAGCTCCCTTGGCGCAGAATTCGCCCGAGCGTTCGTGGCGAAGGACCATGCCCGGGTCCTCGAGCTGCTCGACCCTGCCGTCGACTTCCGCGCCCTCACCCCCAACCGCAACTGGGAAGCGAGCAGCGCCGAGAGGGTCGTGAACGGGATCCTCGACGAGTGGCTCGAAGCCTCCGACGAGGTCGAGGAGCTCGAGCACGTCGAGACCGACATGGTGGCCGACCGCGAGCGCGTCGGGTACCGCTTCCGCGTCCGCAACCCGGAGGGGCGCTTCGTCGTGGAGCAGCAGGCATATGTGGCAAGCGAAGGCGGCCGCATCAACTGGATGCGCGTGGTCTGCTCCGGCTTCCGACCGGACGAGCGGGCCTAGCGCGGCGCGGTCCGGCTGATCGCCTCAGCGAGGCGGGTCGCTGAGCTCGGACTCGAGATCGGCCAGCCACCTGGCTCGCCATGCGAGGTAGTCGGCTCCCCATCTCGCCACGATGAGCGGATAGCGACGGCCGAGATCCGGAGCGCTCTCGGCAAGCGGGAGGATCTCCTCTCGAAAGCTCTCATCCAGCTCCTCGGCGGTCGTTCGCAGGCGACGAACGAGCGCCAGCGCATCCTCTCGATTCAGGCCGTCGGCGAAGAACAGCCGCAGCATCCCCTCGTCGCGAAACTCGAAGCCGGGAGTGCGAGCGCTCTGCAGCCAGGCGTCCAGGGCTCGTGAGCCCTTCGCCGTCAGGCGATAGACCTTGCGCGGCCTGGCCCCGTGCGGGTCGTCGGAGCTCTCGATGAAGCCGTGCTCGGCGAGGTTCGCCAGCTCCGGGTAGACCTGCGCCAGGGAGGCCGCCCAGAAGAATCGCGTGCTTCGATCGACCGCGCGCTTGATCGAGTAGCCGGTCTCGACGCCGCCGCGGAGCATCCCGAGGATCAGGTACGCGCTCGGCTTCAGCTTCATTCTCGCCGCATGGGTCTGGGCCTACCGGTCGAGGTGATCCGGTTGCGGACCACGTGTTGTTCTGCTCCGATGTATCGGTGCAGAATATCTCGCCGACGCGCACGACATCCGCCTACGGCCGAGCGGTGAGGAGAGTGGCAAGACGCCGCTGGTTCGCTGCCATCGGACGGCGCATGGCCCCGGTCGACAGGGCTCTCTACAGGTTGAGCAACGGCCGGCTGACGATTCTCGGTCCGCAGGGCGTCGCCATGCCCGAGACGTGCCTGCTCACGACCCTGGGCCGAAAGAGCGGTCAGGAGCGAACCACCCCGGTGATGTTCCTGCGCGCCGGCGACTCGCTGGTCGTCAGCAGCGAGAGCTTCGGGCAGAAGCGCCCTGCGGCCTGGGCCCTGAACCTCGCGGCGAATCCGTGGGCCCGCGTGCGCATCGGCGCTCAGGTGGTCGAGTGCACGGCGCGGAGGCTTGGCCCTGCGGAGGCCGAACGCCACTGGCCGGCCCTCGTCGCAGCCTGGCCCGCGCACGAGGACTACCTGCGCCGCAGCCAGGTCAGGAAGATGTTCGCACTGGATCCGCAGCCCACCGGCGGCGCTGACCTAGGCTCTCGTCGTGATCCTTCACCGGCCCGAGTTCTCGCCGGCCAGTTGCTACCTGCTGCGCGATCAGGCCGAGGTCGACTACTTCACGAGTTGCGGCGGCGCGCCCGAGGCCGGTCTCATCACGTGGGCCAGGTCGCTGGTCAAGCCTGATGAGGTTTTCGTCGACGTCGGCGCGCACGTCGGATCATGGGCTCAGGACCTCGCGCAGCACTGCTTCCAGTCGGTCGCCTTCGAGCCCCAGCCCAGCACCTACGAGCGTCTGGTCCAAGGGACACTCCACGCCAATCTCGCGCACGAGGTGACCTGCATGCCGATGGCGCTCGGTCGTGAGACCGGGACCGTGCCGCTCTCGATCATCTCGGTCGACGGCGGCGGATCGACCGTCAGGCACCGCCCCGAGCTCGGCGCCGTGCTCGAGACGAACCTCGTGTCCATGACCACGCTCGATGCTGCGATCCAAGTCGACGGCCGCATCGGCCTCATCAAGCTGGACGTCGAGGGCAACGAGGCCGACGTGATCGCAGGCGCCACCGGGACGATCGCGGAGCACCGGCCGACGATCCTGGCCGAGGCGTGGCTCCACTCCTGGTACGCGGCCGAGCGGCTGCGCTTGCGCTCCCTGCTCGAGTCGCTGGACTACACCGTCGATGTCGCGCCCGGGTGGCCCGAGATGCTGTGGGCGGTGCCGAGGTGAGGCGTAGGGATGCCGGAGGAGGGACTCGAACGAGCGGTTGGGTGCACGTACCCGGCGGAAGCGGAAGCCGCGAAAAGGGCTCGGAGTAGCTGCCGAGTTCGGATCTAGACTCGCGGGGTGTCGAGTCCACAGCCGTTCGTCGTTGCGATCTCTCAGGGAGATTTGGACGACCTTCGTGAGCGGCTGATCCGAACACGGTGGCCGCTGCGCGTTCCGGGTGACGACGGATGGCAGCTCGGCGCGGATCCCGAGACCATGCGGCGCCTCGTGAAGCGGTGGGCCGACGGCTATGACTGGCGGGCGTCTGAGCGCGAGATCAACGAGCTGCCCCACTTCACCGTCGACATCGACGGAGTCGCTGTGCACTATCTGCACTATCGAGGCACTGGGCCGCCGCTGGTGTTGACGCACGGCTGGCCGGGGTCGTTCCTGGAGAT
>JAWVFM010000131.1:0-3223 GCA_033856015.1 Solirubrobacterales bacterium | reverse complement strand
TGGTCCAGTTGCTCTTCGGCGACTGCTGAGCTGCCCGTAGACTATGCCGAACAGGCGCCGGTGTGAAAACCGATCCTCAGCGCCACTATGATCGTGCGCGACGAGGAGGAGAACATCGGCGCGTGCCTGGATTCCGTGGCGGGGCTCGCCGACGAGATCATCGTGGTCGACACCGGCTCGAGCGACGCATCGGTCGCGGTGGCCAGGGGGCACGGCGCGCGTGTCATCGCCCGCGAATGGGGCGACGACTTCGCCGCGGCTCGCAACGTCGGCCTCGATGCCGCCCGCGGCGTCTGGGTCCTCTACATCGACGCCGACGAGCGCCTGCGTCCCCACAACCCCGAGGCTGCCCGCCGCCGCCTCGAGGGCGCGAACGAAGCCGCGTTTCGGATCCACCTGCGGCCCTTCGCCCACTCGACCCCGTACCTCGAGTACCGGCTGTGGCGCGCCCATCCCGCGATCCGCTTCCGCGGCGTGATCCACGAGCAGGTCGTGGACGACATCCACCGGGTCGCAGCGCGCGACGGCCGCGCTGTCTCCGACTGGCCGGAGCTGGAGCTCGACCACCTCGGCTACGACGGCGACCAGGCGCGAAAGCACGTTCGGAACCTCCCGCTGCTTCGCCGCCGCCTCGAGGCCGACCCGGCCGCCATCTTCAGCTGGCGCCACCTCTCCCAGGTGCTCCTGGCGACCGGCGACGCCGGCGGCGCGGAGGACGCGCTCGAGCGCGCGGTCGACCTGGCCCGCGGCGAGCCGCAGCCCTCGAGCGACGGCAGCCTCGCCTGGGGAGACCTGGTGCGCCTCCGCCAGGAGCGCGGCGGCGACGTCGGCGAGCTCCTCGGCGAGGGCAAGGCGCGCTGGCCGCAGAACTGGCAGCTCGTTTGGATCGAGGGCAACGTCGCGCTCGACGCCGGCCGTCTCGACGAGGCGATCGACTGCTTTCGGCGACTCCTCGCGGCGAATACGGCCGACCTCGCCGAACAGGGCGTCTCCTACGACGGGCGCATCTTCGGCGTGTTCGCGCAGTCCTCCCTCGGCCTGGCGCTGTTTCGGGCAGGCCGCTTCGCCGAGTCGGCCGCCGCCTACGCCGCGGCCGCCCGGCTGGAACCGGACAACCCGGAGCACGAGGTCAAGCGCACCCTGGCCGCAGCCCGCGCCGGCCAGCCGCGCGACTGAGACCGCCGGCGAGGGCCTGGCGTTTGCGTTGTCTTCCCGGGATGCGGGAACAAGTCGCGCCGGCGCGCGTTTGGCGCGCCTTGTCGCCAGTCGTGGCGCAGCTCTCGGCTCAGCGGAGCGCCTCGACCCAGAGCGCGGTGTCGTGGAAGTTGTCGTTGCGGGTGACCTTGCCGTGGCGCAGCGTGAACACGTGCGCAAACGGCGCGTTGAGGTCGGTTCCCGCGCGGGTTCGCGCCTCGACCCTGCCGGTGACGACCACGTCGTCGTCGGTCTCGATCCAGTGCTCGGGCAGCAGCTTGAAGCGCTCGAAGTTCTGAGGAACCGACGCAAAGACTCCTTCGAGGACCTCCTGGGGTGTCGAGAACCTCCCGCGGGCCGGCATTCCCTTGGCGTCGGACTCGATCCACTCGACCTCCGGCGCGATCTGGGCCACGACCTGCTCGACGTCGCCGCGGCCGAATGCCTCGTACATGCCGGCAATCGTCCGGCCGTTCTCGGTGGTGGGACTCTTGGTGGGCATCGTGCCTCCTTGCTCTGTGCTTCCTGGTGTGGATGCTAGCCCGCGCCGCGCCAGGCGCTAAAAACCCTGTGTGCACACAACGGCCCCGGGCCCCACGCGAACCGTTCCGCCCGCGCTCGACGCGCTCGCGTCGCGCTTCAACCCGTATGACATCGACGTCCCCGGCGGCTCCGCCCGCATCCGCCTGGCGGTCAGCGACGGCGACGACTGGGATGCCGTCATCGATTCGCCGGAGATCAGCCTGGTCCCCGCTGAGGGCGAGCCCGACGCCATCCTGAGCGCCGACACGGAGACCTGGGCGCAGATTGCCGAGGACGTGCGCGGCGGCATGACGGCGTTTCGCCGCCGCCGGCTTCGCGTTCGCCAGAACCTCCACCTCGGCGTCGGCTTCCTGGCCGCGACGAGCGGCTCGCAGGAGCCGGGCCGGTTGCGCTTCAAGCGCATTCGAACTCGCGGCCTGGAGCTCTCGATCCTCGAGGCCGGCCAGGGCGACCCGGTGGTCTGCATCCACGGGCTCGGCGGGACCAAGGCGTCGTTCATGACCACCGTTAGCGCGCTCGCCCCGGCCGGGCGGCGTGTGATCGCGATGGACCTGCCGGGTTTCGGCGAGTCGTCGAAGCCGCTCTCCGCCGCCTACGACGCGCCCTACTTCGCCGGCGCCGTCGTTGCCCTCCTCGACGCGCTCGGCCTCGAACGGGCGTCGTTGATCGGCAACAGCATGGGCGGGCGAGTGGCGATCGAGGCCGGCCTTCTATATCCAGAGCGGATCGAGCGGATCGCGCTCCTCAGCCCCGCCCTTGCCTGGCTTCGCCCTCGTCAGTGGGACTGGCTGCTTCGCTTCGACCTGCCGAAGCTCGGCCTGATCCAGCCCGCGCCGCGCTGGGCCGTGGAGCCGATCGTCCGCAGGATGGTGCCCGGCGGTGGTGAAGGGTGGGCCGCCGCGGGCGTCGACGAGTTCCTGCGCGCGTTCCTGACGCCCCGCGGCCGGGTCGCCTTCTACGAGGCCGCCCGGAACATCTACATGGACGAGCCGCACGGCGAGCAGGGCTTCTGGACACGGCTCCGCGGCCTCTCGCCAGACACACTGTTCGTCTGGGGTCGCCAGGACAAGCTCGTCCCGATCTCGTTCATGAAGCACGTCGAGCGCGAGCTCCCGGCCGCGACGCACGTCGAGCTGGACTGCGGCCACGTGCCGCAAGTCGAAGCGCCGGACGCCACGCACCGCGCCGTCCGCGAGTTCTTCGACCGTCCAGCGCGGACCTGACGCTCAGAACGTCGAGCGATCCTCTTTAGCTCAAGCGAACGGCCCGCCTGAGCGGGCCGTTCGAGGTTGAAACGAGGCGACAGCGCCTCGTGCACCACCGGCCCGGACGGTAGCCTCGCCGGGGTGTTCGACCACATCGCAATCGCCGTCGCGGACCTCGCCGCGTCCGAGCGCTTCTACCGCACCGTCCTCTCCGTGCTGGGCGCCGAGCCCAGTCACGCGGACGCCGAGCTCGTCGAGTGGGAGGACTGGGACATCGGGGC
>JAWVFM010000130.1:0-6011 GCA_033856015.1 Solirubrobacterales bacterium | reverse complement strand
CCGAGGATCTCCCCACCTCTCGTCCTGCTCGGGGGCTCGGCGCCCATGACGATCAGCTCCACGTTCCGCCGCCGCGCCTCCTCGACGATTCCGGCTCCCACCGACCGCGCCTTGACCATCGCCGTGTCGACGTCCACCGTCTCGTACTCGGAGCCCACCTCCGTGGCCCGCTCGAGCGCCCTGTTCGCGGCCAGCTCGCGGGCGGGCGGCGGCTTCGCGCTCAGCGGGACCGTGAGCGGCAGGTCCATCACGTAGATGATCTCGAGCTTCGGGCGGCGCTCGCCCGGCTCGTCCGCCGTGTCGGCAAGACGGCCCGCCGTCGAGACGATGTCGTCGTCCAGCTCAGTGCCGAACACGGGCACGAGGATGGTCTCGTACTCGGCGTCTTCGATGTCCTTGTGGAGCGCCGACGCCGGCACCTGCACCACCTTCGTCAACGACGTCCGCTCCACGTACCGGCGGTAGATGACGTAGGCGAGGATGCCGAAGATCATCCAGCCGGCCCCGACGTACCGCGCGCCCTGGCGGAACGTCACGACGCTGATCCAGCCGGCAGCCATCAGGATCGCCCCCGCGATCGCGGGCAGCGGCAGGGCGTGCCCGCGTATGTGCACGTCGTACGGCACCCGGAACGGCCGCCTGCGATCCGGTTCCGTGATCCGCAGCTTGAGAATCGAGACGTGGGCGATCGTGATCGCGAGGGTCGAGCCGAACGCGTAGAACCCGGCGAGCAGCCGCACGTCTCCGGGCAGCGCCATCCCGAATGCCATCACCGCGGCGGCGAGGATCGCGACGTGCGGGGTCGAGCGGCGCTTCCCGAGCTTGCCGAGCCAGCTCGGCACCTGACGGTGCACGGCGAGCGCGTAGACGTGCCGCGAGAGGCCGAGCATCGAGGTCGACGCGGCGAACAGCAGGACCGCCGGGGCGATGATGACCACCATCACCTCGAGGCCGCTCGAGAGCCAGCTCGGGTCGTAGCTCTTGACCACCCCGAGGAGGGGCTCCTCGATGTACTGGCCGGCCAGCGCCGTGTGCGGCCGCTGGCCCGGAGTCGCGATCACGGGCACCGCCATCAGGGCGATCGCCGAGATTCCGGCGTAGACGACCGGCAGGAGGAGCGAGCTGATGCCGACCATGCGACGCAGGTCGCGCGGGCCCCAGTCGATGTCCGGCGCCAGGTCCGAGGTGGCCTCGATCCCGGCAAAGGCCACCGTCGCCACGGCGAGGGCGACCGCGAGGTCCTTGACCGACGGCGCCTCGAACAACGTGACCTGGTTCGTCAGCAGGTCAGGGTGAAGCGCGACGAAGAGCCCGGCGAGGATCACCGCGAGCTGCAGGGCGATGTCGGCGATCGCCAGGGCGAGCACGAGGGCCTGCCTGCCCAGCGCGCCGACGATGTTCACCGCGGCCGCGAAGGCAATCACGGCCAAAATGGCCACCGCCTCGCCTGCGCCATGCGTGAACCCGCCCCAAACCGGGCTCAGGTACTGGGCGAACGAGATCGACGCGAGCGCGATCACGATCACGTACTCGATGAGGATGGCCCAGCCGG
This sequence comes from Solirubrobacterales bacterium, assembly GCA_033856015.1. Taxonomy (GTDB): domain Bacteria; phylum Actinomycetota; class Thermoleophilia; order Solirubrobacterales; family 70-9; genus JAWVFM01. The sequence continues at coordinate 4,459 of JAWVFM010000130.1, read as the reverse complement.
CGATGAAGCTGACCAGCTCGTTGAACGCGTGCCGCGCGAGCATCGAGGAGCCGCCGCGCTCCGGGAACATGGCGCCACCCTCGACATAGGTGAGCGTGGCCAGGACGAAGAGCACGCCGGCAGCGAGAAAGACCAGCGGGGTGAGCCCGAGGCCCCGATCCGCGACCAGCCCGAGCGAGAAGTACAGCGAGAAGCCAACCGCCGCATAGCCGACCGCGAACAGCAGCGGGATCCCGAGGATTCGCCTCGAGAGGGGGCCCTGGTCGCCTCCCAGGATCGCGGGAAGCCGCTCTTTCGGCGGCGTTTGCTCGCTCAACCCTGTTTCCGAAGCGAGAGGTAGAGCCGCCCGGCCCCGAGCAGCGAGAAGAGAATCCCGAGCAGCACGCCCGAGGAGAGCGGGCCGCCGCCGTTCACAATCGTGACGACCAGGATCGCGAGCCCGAAGCCGAGGATGATCAGCGCGAAAATCCGCGTGACTCCGCGGTAGACCTCGTCGGGGGCGGGCGCCGGCATCGGCGCGATTCTACGGCCGCACGCGGCTCAGACAGGGACGGGGTGGCCCTGCTGACCGGACGGCTGGCCAACCACCAGAACGCGCGTCGGGCGCTTGGCCAGGACGCCCTGGATCGTCTTGCCCCAGACCGGCTTGCCATCCCTGTAGCTCAGCGGCATGACGATGGCCGCCGCATCAATCGCATCGGCCACCTCCACGATCCGCTTCGTCGCCTGGCCCGGCCGGACCCGCTCCACCCGGCCCGTGACCCGGGCCCCGCAGATCAGCTTCGCCCGCTCGATCTGACTCTGCGCGGCGCTCTCCTGTGCCGCCATCGGGGAGTCGAGAGGGAGCTCCGTCGGCACCGGAACGAGCGCGAGCACGTGGATCGCACCACGCTTGCGGGCGGCGAGCGACGCTGCGGTCGCGATCGCCTCCTCGGAGAACTCGTCTGGCTCGAGCGGGACCAGGATGCTGCGGTACTCGACCTCCTCCACCCCAACCGGCTCGAGCGTCGCGACCTTCACCGTCTGCGTCAGCGGCAGCCCCTGGCTGCGCCGGTAGTACGCGTAGGCGCCGATGCCGACGGCCATCCAGGCTGCGCCGGCGACGAGCGTCTTCACGTCCAGCACCATCACGATGATCCACGCCCCGAACGTGCCGAGGCCGCCGAAGATCGCCGTGGCGGGGTATTCCACGCCACGGAAGCGGAAGTTCATCGGCGGCTTCCAGGCGCGCGGTCGCTCGGGCCTTCGACTGCGCAGCCGCACGACCGAGATGTGGGCGATCGTGAACGAGAGCATCGCCCCGAACGAGTACATCGTCGCCAGGAACGCGAGCTGACCCGGCAGGATCGTGATCGCAGCGACGATCGAGAAGACGATGATCGCCACGTAGGGGGTCCCGAACTTCGGGTGGATCTGGCGCAGCCGCTCCGGGAGCTGGCGGTGATGGCCCATCGAGTAGGTCAGGCGCGACAGGCCGATGAGCCCGGCGTTGGTCGCGATCAGCAGGATCACCGCCGCAAGGACGCCGACGTAGTAGCGCAGCACCATCGTCAAGCCGTGCGACAGACCGAGGTTCTCGACGATCCCCAGGACCGGGTCGTTCGCGAACCTGCTCCCCAGCGCGGTGGTGAAATGCCCCGCCGAGTCGTGCACGACCGGCATCGCGGACAGCGCGACGATCGGCAGCAGGGCGTAGAGGCCGATCACCGCGACCACCACCAGCTGCGTGCTGCGAACCACCGTCCGCTCGGCGTCGCGGGCCTCCTCGGCCATGTTCGAGATGGTCTCGATCCCCGTGTAGGCAACCATTCCCACGGCGATGCCCAGCGCGAAGTTGCCCCAGCTCGGGGCCACTCCGAGGTGGATGTTGTTGATCAGCGTGTGCGGGCTGAGCACGAGCGCGATGCCGATCCCGACCAGGACGACCTGAGTCATCAGGTCGCCGATCGCGAGGACGAGGTTCAGCTTCGCCGACTCCTGTGTGCCCTTGACGTTCAGCGCGGCGAGCAGGGCGATCACGGTGATCGAGCCGACCACGTCCCATGGCGCCTGACCGAGCGGCGACCAGAACACCGCCAGGTAGTGGAGCACCGCAAACGACGAGATCGCGGCGGTGATTATGTAGTTGAGCATCTGCCCCCAGCCGGCGATGAAGCTCACCAGCTCGTTGAAGGCGTGTCGTGCGAAGCTCGACGATCCCCCCGCCTCCGGGTACATGACCGTGGCCTCGATGTACGTCGCCGCGGTCGCCGCGAAGATCAGCCCCGAGATCATGAAGGTCAGCGGCGTGAGCCCGAGGGCGTAGCCGGCGACCACGCCGAGCGCGTAATAGATCGACGAGCCGACGTTGCCGTAGGCGGCTGCGAACAGCGCGCCGACGCCGTGGACACGGCGAAGCGACGACTCCCTGGGGATGCGTTCAGCCATCTACAACAAAGCCTACGAGCCCCCGAGCGCCGGCCCCGGGCGCACGAGATCAGTGGTGAGCGCGGCCGGGGAAGCCGCGCCGCAGAGGACCAGCGCCAGCTCGACCTCCTCGCGCAGGAGCTCCAGCACCCGGGCGGCGCCGGCCTCGCCGGCCACCGCCAGCCCCCAGAGCGCGGGCCGGCCGACCAGCACCGCCTTGGCCCCGAGCGCCAGCGCGGTGACCACGTCGGTGCCCCGTCGCACGCCTCCGTCCATCAGGACGTCGACGCGGTCGCCGACGGCCTCCACCACCTCGCTCAGGGCGTCGATCGTCGCCGGCGCGGAGTCGAGCTGGCGCCCCCCATGGTTCGACACCACCACGCCGGCCGCCCCGTGCTCCACGGCGCGCTCGGCGTCGTCGCCGCGCACGAGGCCCTTCACCAGCACCGGGAGCTCGCATTCCGACGCCAGCCGCTCCAGGTCCTCCCAGTCGAGCGCCGGGTCCACGAGCCCGAAGATCTCAGCCGGCGTCAGGACCGCGTCCGAGCCGACCGCTGCGGCAACAGCCGGCGCGGTCGCGTCCACGCGAAAGCCGGTGCGGAAATCGCGTTCGCGCCGACCTGCCCGCGGGGCGTCCACGGTCAGCGCGATTGCCTCGAAGCCATGCGCCACCGCCTCGTCGAGCAGCGCACGCGTGACACCACGATCGCGGAAGCAGTAGAGCTGAAACCAGCGGGCCGCCCCGGGCGCCGCCGCCGCAACGTCCGCCGGCCCGGTCGTCGCGATCGACGACAGGCACATGATCGTCCCCGCCGCCGCCGCCGCACGGGCCATCCCGGCCTCTCCGTCGGGGTGGGCGACCTTCTGGAAGGCCACCGGGGCCACGATCACAGGCATCTCGATCTCGCGACCCAGGACCGTCGTCCGGGTGGTGACGGCGGAGACGTCCACCAGCACCCTCGGCCACAGGCGGTAGCGCTCGAAGGCCGCGACGTTCTCGCGAAGCGTCCGCTCGTCGCCGGCGCCGCCCGCGTAGTAGCCGAGCGGCCCCGCGCCGAGCCGCTCGGCGGCGACCCGCTCGAAATCGGCGACGTTGACGAGGCTGTCGAGGTCGACCCCGCTCACGGCGCGAGCCTAGCGCCGGCCGGCGCCGGAACAGGCGGCTAAGCCCCGAGCTGCGAAGGTTTGCAGCCGCCTCAGAAGTGGACGATGGGGATGATGAGGATGGCGACGATGTTCGCCACCTTGATCATCGGGTTGATCGCCGGGCCGGCGGTGTCCTTGTAGGGATCGCCGACCGTGTCGCCGGTGACCGAGGCTGCATGAGCCTCCGACCCCTTGCCACCGTAGGCGCCGTCCTCGATCAGCTTCTTCGCGTTGTCCCAGGCGCCGCCGCCCGCGGTCATCGAGAGCGCCATGAAGAGCCCCACCACGATCACGCCGATGAGAAGGCCGCCGAGAGCGTCGACGGAGATCAGGCCCACGACTACCGGGACGACGATCGGGATGAGCGACGGGAGGATCATCTCCCGCTGCGCCGCGCGGGTGACGATGCTGACCGTGTCGGCGTAGTCAGGCTTTTCAGTGCCCTCCATGATCCCGGGATGCTCGCGGAACTGCTTGCGGACCTGCTCGACGACCTCGCCGCCGGCTCGGCCCACCGCCTCGATGGCGAACGCCACGAAGAGGTAGACCATCATGCCGCCGATCAAGAGCCCGATCAGCACGGCGGGAGTGGAGAGGTTGAACAGGCCTCCGAGGTTGAAGTTGGCCGGTGCCTGATCGGCAAGCTCGATCTTGAAGGCGCTGAAGAGCACCAGGGCGGCCAGCGCCGCCGAACCGATCGCGTAGCCCTTGGTGACCGCCTTCGTCGTGTTGCCGACCGCGTCCAGCGGGTCGGTGACGTTGCGGACCTCCTCCGGTAGCTCCGCCATCTCGGCGATGCCACCGGCGTTGTCGGTGATCGGACCGAATGCGTCTAGCGCCACGATGAGCCCGTAGAGCGAAAGCTGCGACATCACGGCGATGGCGATTCCATAGATACCGGCGAGCT
>JAWVFM010000129.1:0-2816 GCA_033856015.1 Solirubrobacterales bacterium | reverse complement strand
CGGACACCTTCAGCCCGCGGTGGTCGCCGGACGGCAAGGATATCGCCTTTCAGAGCGACCAGGACGGCGATTTCGACGTCTACATCATCCGCGCGAACGGCAAGCACCTGATGCAGCTCACGAACGTTCCGGGGTTCGACGGCGAGCCCGACTTCTCGCCCAACGGCAAGAAGATCCTGTTCTCGAGCTCGCGAACGACCGGCGGCGACATCTACCGGATGAACCTCAACGGCACCCACGTGAAGCAGCTCACGAAGAACGCGGCCGCCGAGAACAGCGGGTCCTACTCGCCGAGCGGCAAGTCGATCGTCTTCAGCCGCGGCAACGACCTCTTCACCGCCACGAGCAACGGCAGGCGCGCGCACCGGCTCACGACGAGCCCTAGCCCGAACGCGGACTTCGGGCCGAACTGGCAGCCGAAGCCGTAGTCAAAGGCTCGGCACTCAGCTCTAGTAGCCCTCGACGGTCCCCTCGTCGCGCATGCTTGTGTTCTCCGGGTCGAGCCCGAACTCCTCGAGGGCCCGGCGCTGGCGCAGCAGGTCCCAGTAGCGGTCCAGCTCGACCTTCACCTCGCCGAGCCGCTTGTGCTGCTCAGGCGTCAGGCCCTCCTCGTCCTTGCCGGCGCGCTGAAGCTCGTGCTCCTCGGCCACGAGCGCCTCGATCCGCTGCTGTACGTCCTGGTCGTCCATCTCAACTCCTTCGCCGGGTTCCAAGCAAGTATTAGGGTCAAGGTGATCACGTGAGTCGCGATGTCCTGCTCTTCGCCGCCGTGTTCTTGGCTTGCACGGTCGAGAGCGTCGAGGCCGTGACGATTGTCCTGGCCGCGGGGCTGACGCGCGGCTGGCGTTCGGCGCTGGCGGGAACCGGCGTCGCGCTCCTCGCGCTTGCGGCGATCGTGGCGACGCTCGGTCCGGCGCTCACCGTGCTTCCAATCGACGTCCTGCGCTTCGTGGTGGGCGGCCTGCTCCTGATCTTCGGCCTGCAGTGGCTGCGCAAGGCGATCCTGCGTGCCGGTGGGTTCAAGCCCCTCCACGACGAGGAGGCGATCTTCGCCGCGGAGCTCGCGGCGGCCCGCGCCGCCGGCCGTCCGCCGCAGGGAATCGATGCCTACGGGTTCGTGATCAGCTTCAAGGGCGTGCTCCTGGAGGGCCTCGAGGTTGCATTCATCGCCGTCACCTTCGGGTCGAACCAGCACAACGTCGGGCTCGCGGCCGTTGCCGCGGGCGTGGCCGTTGCGATGGTCGCCGCCGCCGGTGTCGCCGCGCGAAAGCCCCTGAGCCGGATCCCGGAGAACACGCTGAAGTTCTCGGTCGGCGTGATGCTCACGGCGTTTGGCACCTTCTGGGGCGCCGAGGGTGCCGGGGCTGACTGGCCGGCGGGCGACGCAGCGCTCCTTGCGCTGATCGCGTTCACCCTGGTCATCGCGCTGGGCCTGGTGCGCCTGTTGCGCCGCGAACGGGATCGGCAACCGGCCGCTGCCCAGTCTCCCGTGAGCGCGGCGTGAAGCGCCGGGTTCGAGCCCTGGGCGCGTTCATCTACGAGTTCGTCGTGGGCGATGACCCGAGGATCGCCGTGGTGGTCGTCGCGACGCTGGGCCTGACGGTGGCGCTTGCCCACGCCGACGTCGCGGCCTGGTGGGTGCTCCCGCTCGCGGTCGCCGTGGTGCTGAGCGCTTCGGTCCTCCGCGAGACCCGGCGGTGAGGACCGATCGCCGCGAGCTCGGGGCGATCTTCGCCGGCGGAGCCCTGGGGGCCGTCGCCCGCCTCGGAGCGAACCAGGCCTTTCAGTCGTCTTCCGGCCACTGGCCATGGGCGACGTTCCTCGTCAACGTGGTCGGTGCGTTTGCCCTGGGCTACTTCATCACCCGACTTCAGGAGCGATTGCCCCTCTCCGCGTATCGCCGCCCGTTCCTCGGGACCGGGTTCTGCGGCGCGCTCACGACCTTCTCGACGATGCAGGTCGAACTGCTGGAGATGCTGGACGCGGGACGGTTGGGCCTGGCGGTCGCCTACTCGTGTGTGAGCATCGCGGCCGGCTTCGCCGGGGTCTTCGTGGCGACGAACCTGGTGCGGCGGGCGGGGTTGGCCCTGTGAGCCCCCTCGTGGTCCTCGGCGTGGGCGCGCTCGGTGGCGTGGGGGCGCTCGCGCGATTCCTCATCGACGGCGCGGTCTCCTCGCGGTCCGGGAGGAGCTTCCCCCTCGGAACGATGCTCGTCAACGTGAGCGGGTCCCTTGCGCTGGGCGTTCTCGTCGGGGCAGCCATTGGGACGGATGGCCTGCGGCTCTTCGGCACCGGCCTCCTGGGCGGATACACCACGTTCAGCACCTGGGTGTTCGAGAGCCACCGCCTTGCGGAGGAGGGAGAGGGGCGAAGCGGAGCGCTCAACCTCGCCGGCTCCCTGCTCCTCGGCCTGCTGGCCGCGTGGGCGGGGAGGAAGATCGGGATCGCCTTGTGATCGAGTCCGCGATCAAGCTCACGGCCTACTTCGGCGAGCGCGACCGCGCCACGGACCGCTTCCTGGCCGACGCGCTCCTCGATCTCTTCGACGCTCATGGCATCGCGACGAGCATTCTCATGCGGGGCGTCGAGGGGTTCGGGCTCAAGCACCATCTGCACACCGATCGGCTGCTGAGCCTTTCCGAGGACCTGCCCGTCGTGGCAGTCGCCGTCGATGCCCAGAGTCGAATCGAGGCGCTCCTGCCGCAGGTCGAGTGCCTTGTCGGCGGCGGTCTAGTGACGCTGGAGCGGGCGCGGATGATCCGCGGCGAGGCCGCCGGCATCGACCTGCCGGCCGGTCTGCAGAGCGGTGCCGTGAA
>JAWVFM010000128.1:0-4919 GCA_033856015.1 Solirubrobacterales bacterium | reverse complement strand
TCCTGCCCGCCGTCATGGTGGCCCTGCTCGCCGCCGCGGACCTCGTGACCGGGGGCAACTCGCATCTGACCCGCTCCGTCCTTCAGGCGGGCGGCTTTCACAACCTCGGCGACGTCGTGCAGCGGCGCCTGCGCCTCTCGGCGATGAGCTTCTCCCGCTATGCCGGGAGCGCCCAGTTCTGGGTCGCCGTTGTCGTCGTCCTGATCGCCTTCGCCAGGCGCCGCGTGGTGGCCGGGTGGTACGCCAGGGCGCCGCTGGCGTGGGCGGGCCTGGTGGGCGCGGTCGCAGGCACGGCGGTCGGCACGCTCGCGAACGATTCCGGCGCTCTGCTCCTGATGATCGGGGCCGCGTTCGTCGCCAGCGCCGTAGGCGTGGCGTGGGCGTCGCAGGAACCTGCCGACACAGGCACGGATCCGGCGCCCGTTAGGCCGCTTCGGTAGTCTCCCTGGGCACGCCCAAAGTCCGCCGCGTCTGTCGAAACGCCGCGGGGTGTCTCGTCGTACTTGCAGGCGTACGGAGGCCGCGCCCGAAATCCCCACCATGCGAATCGCGATTGTCAGCCCATATTCGTGGACCTACGCGGGCGGTGTGAACCGCCACGTCGACGCGCTCGCGGGCGAGCTTCTCGCCCGCGACCACCACGTCCGGGTGCTCGCCCCGAGCGACCCCAGCGACCGCGTCAGCCGCGCACTGCATCGTCAGGCCCCGCTGGAGCGCCCTCAGCCCGACTTCCTCATCCCGCTCGGGCGGACGATCGGCTTTGGCGCGAACGGCGCCGTATCGAATCTCTCGGTCTTCCCGGACGGGGTCACGGCCATGCGCCGTGAGCTTCGCGCCGGCCACTTCGACGTGGTCCACGTCCACGAGCCGCCGGCTCCTGTCCTGAGCTGGGACGCCTGCTCGTTTCCCGGAGCGCCAGTCGTCGGGACCTTCCATGCGTACTCCACGAAGCCGGTCCCGAACGGGATCGCGAACGTGCTCGGCGCGCAGCGGAAGTTCAACCAGCTGCACGCCCGCATCGCCGTGTCCGAGGCAGCCGCATGGACCGGCAAGCGCTGGTTCGGCGGCGAGTACGAGATCATCCCGAACGGCGTCGACGTCTCCGGGCCGCCGCGCAGCGAGCGCGAGCCCGGCGAGGAGCTGCGCGTCCTGTTCGTCGGCCGGGCGGAGGAGCGCAAGGGGCTGCCTGTCCTCCTCACCGCCTTCGAGGCGCTCGTCGAGCACGTCCCGTCCAGCCTGACCACGATCGGAGTGAGCGAGGCCGAGGTCCTTCGCTACGTCGGCGATCCTTCCTGTGCACGCCACATCAACGCCCTGGGCCGCGTGAGCGACGAGGAGCTCGCGCGAGCGATGCAGGAGGCGGACGTGCTCGTCGCTCCCTCGCTCGCGGGAGAGAGCTTCGGAATGGTGCTCACGGAGGCGTTTGCCGCGGGCACCCCGGTCATCGCCTCCGACATCGCCGGCTACGCGGACGTCGTCACCGACGGCGTCGACGGAGTGCTGGTCCCGCCCGCGGATGCCCAGCGTCTCGCCGAGGAGCTTCAGGGCATGTACGTGAACCCGGCTCGCCGCGAGCAGATGGGCCTCGCGGCTCGCAAGAGCGCCGAGCGCTACGCCTGGCCGGTCGTCGCCGAGCGCGTGGAGACCGTTTATGAGCGCGTGCTGGCCGACGTCAGCACGCCGGTTGGCGCCCGCCAGCGCGTCGGCCGCCGGGCCGGGATCGTCCCGATCGACGGCAGCCCGCGGCGCCCCGCCCGCCGCCTGCCTTCCCTGGACCCGTCCCCGGAGACGGCCTCACACGGGCGCACGGCCAGGCGGATCGGGCTGGGTGTCGCCGGGGTGCTCGGCGTGGCCCTCAGCGTGATCGCGGCGAACCGCATCGGGCTCGACAAGGTCGTTTCCAGCATCGTCCGCTCGGACGCGGGCTGGATCATCGTCGCCACCGCGCTGATGATGGCCTCCATGATCCTGCGCGCAGTCTCGTGGTTCGCGATTGCCAAGGCTGCGCTTCCGAAGCGCCCGCTGCGTCGCCGCGACGTCACCTCCGCGACGATGATCGGCGTCCTCATGTCCGCGACGCTTCCTGCCCGCCTCGGCGAGCCGGCGCGCGCGATGGTGCTCGCCCGCCGCACGGGGCGGATGCGCGAGACGTTCCCGGTCCTGCTCGGCACGATCGTGTCGCAGACCGTGTTCAACCTCTTCGCGCTCGTCCTGCTGGGCGTGATCATCGTTTCGTCGACCGACCTGTTCCACTCGTCGTCGACGAAGCTCTTCGTTGTCAGCCTCGTGCCGCTGGTGGCGCTCGTCGCGCTGGCCCTGGCGCCCGCGGTCGTCCGCGGCGGCGGCAACGGCCGGATCTCCCGCGCGCTCGCCGCCGCTCGCGCTGCGCTGGTTCGCGTCCGCGTGGGCCTGCTCGTCTTCCGCAAAGCGCGACTCGGCGCCGCAGCGGGCGCAGCGCAGCTCGCCGCCTGGGGGCTCCAGCTCCTGGCCTGCTACGCGCTCAGCTTTGCCCTCGGCCTCGAGCACCACGCCGGGATCGGGGCCGCGGCGGCCGTCCTGTTCGCCGTCAACGTCACGGCCGTCGTGCCCGCCACGCCGTCGAACATCGGCGTGTTCCAGCTAGCGGTCATCAGCGTGCTCACGACCGGCTTCGGGATCGGCGCGGCCGACGCGCTGGCCTACGGCGTGATCCTTCAGGCGGTCGAGATCGCCACAGCCGTCACACTCGGCGTTCCGGCGCTCGTCCGCGAGGGCGTGTCGTGGTCGGACATGCGCATTCGCGCACTCTCCGCCGCACCGGCTCGGCTTCAGCCGAGGGCGCGCGAGGCCGGCGACACGATCTCGAGCTGATCGCCCGCAAACCGCGCGTGCAACCCTGCAATGCGCTACATGAAAGAAGCAGATGAACGCCGCTGAGCGTGATTACCTCGCAGCAGTCCGCGACCACGTCGTCGTCTTCGACGGCGGGATGGGTGCGACGCTGGAGCAGTTCGAGCTCACCGCCGAGGACTACGGCGGCCTGCCGGGCAAGTGTCACGAGATCCTGGTCCTGCAACGCCCCGACGTCATCCAGGGCGTGCACGAGTCGATGCTCGAAGCCGGGGCGGAGGTCATCGAGACCGACACCTTCCAGGGCAGCCGTCTGAAGCTCGAGGAGTGGGGCATCGCCGAGCACACCCTCGAGATCAATCGCGGCGCCGCCGAGATCGCGCGGAAGGCCGCAGGGCCGACGCGGCTGGTTGCCGGGTCCATCGGCCCGACCGGTCAGCTGCCCGCCTCCGACGACCCGACGCTGGGAGCGATCAGCTTCCGCGAGCTGGTCGCGATCTTCACGGAGCAGGCGCAGGGCCTGCTCGAGGGAGGCTCCGACTTCCTGATCATCGAGACGGCGCAGGACATCCTCGAGGTCAAGGCGGCGATCTTCGGGGCTCGCGAGGCCTTCAAGCTGACCGGGCGCACCGTGCCGCTCCAGGCGAGCGTCTCGCTTCTTCCCCAGGGCGGGAAGATGCTCCTCGGGACCGACATCGCCGCGGTCCTGACGACGCTCCAGGCGCTGGAGGTCGACGTCGTGGGGCTCAACTGCTCGACCGGCCCGGAGGACATGCGCGACGCGATCCGCTACCTGGGCGAGCACTCTCCGCTGCCGGTCCACTGCATCCCGAACGCGGGGATCCCGCACCAGGGCCCGGACGGCGAGACGATCTTCCCCGAGACCCCGGAGCAGATCGCGAAGGTGCTCGGCGAGTTCGTCGAGCGCCATGGCGTGGGGATCGTCGGCGGCTGCTGCGGGACGACGCCCGACCACATCCGGGCGATCGCCGAGCGGGTCCATGGCCGCGTGCCGGGCGAGCGCCCGGAGCGGGGAATCCCGCTCGTGTCGTCGATGATGACCGCCACCGACCTCGCGCAGGAGCCGGCTCCCACGCTCGTCGGCGAGCGCGTCAACTCGCAGGGCTCGCGCAAGGCCAAGGAGCTGCTGCTCGCGAACGACTACGACGGCCTCGTCCAGATCGCCGAGGACCAGGTCGAAGGGGGCGCCCACGTCCTCGACATCTGCGTGGCCCTGACCGAGCGCGACGACGAGGCTGACCAGATGCGCGAGGTGGTGAAGCGGATCTCGCTGAGCCAGCCGGCGCCGATCCAGGTGGACTCAACGGAGCCCGACGTGATCGAGGCCGCGCTCGAGCAGATCCCCGGCCGGGCGATCGTCAACTCCATCAACCTCGAGGCGGGGCGCGACAAGGCCGACCGGGTCATCCCGCTGGCGCGGGCTCACGGAGCTGCGCTGATCGCCCTCACCATCGACGAGGTGGGCATGGCGAAGACGGCCGACCGCAAGGTCGAGATCGCCAAGCGGATTCGCGACATCGCCTGCGAGGAGCACGGGCTCGATCCGCAGCTCCTGATCTTCGACGCACTGACGTTCACGCTCACCACCGGCGACGAGGAGTGGCGCCCCTCGGCCGTGGAGACAATCGCGGGAATCGGCCGCATCAAGGCGGAGCTGCCAGGCGTGAAGACCTCGCTCGGCGTGTCGAACGTGTCGTTCGGCGTCGGGCAGCCGGCCCGCGCCGTCCTCAACTCGGTGTTCCTCCACCACTGCGTCGCCGCCGGCCTCGACCTGGCGATGGTGAATCCCAACCACATCACTCCGTACCCGGAGATCCCGGACTCCGAGCGGGAGCTGGCCGACGACCTCGTCTTCAACAGGCGCGAGGACGCCCTCGAGCGGTTCATCGAGCATTTCGAGTCGAAGGGCGCCGAGGCCGAGGACGAAGCTGCCGACCCAACCGAGGGCATGGAGCCGGAGGAGGCCCTCCACTGGCACATCCTGCGCCGCCGCAAGGACGGCGTGGAGGACTGGATCGACCGGTGTGTCGAGAAGATCGGCGCGGTTCCGACCCTGAACAAGGTCCTCC
>JAWVFM010000127.1:0-3955 GCA_033856015.1 Solirubrobacterales bacterium | reverse complement strand
GTTTCCCGCTTTCTCGAGGTGCAGGCAGAGGTGATGGCCGGCTCCTACGAGCTGTTCGCCGAGGTCATGCGCCGAGCGGGCGTGAAGGTCGCCGAGGAGATCGGCTGGACGCTCGAGCCCTCGCGTGCGCAGTTCCTGCCGGACAGCGTTGCCGCCTGGCAGCCGTTCCGGGAGTCGAACGCCGCGATGGACCGCCTTGCCGGGCGCTACCAGGTGGGGATCGTCTCGAACATCGACGACAAGCTTCTCGGCGTCTCCAGGCGCCACCTGCGCACGGAGCTCGACCTCGTGGTCACCGCTCAGCAGGTGCGCAGCTACAAGCCCGACCCCGCCCACTTCAAGGAGTGCGCGCGGCGCATCGGCGGCAAGAAGGGCTGGGTCCACATCGCCTGCGGGTACGCGGCGGACGTCGCCCCGCTTCTGAAGATGAACGTCCCCGTCATCTGGGTCAACCGCCACGGCGAGAAGCTCGAGGGCCGCAAGGCGCCAACGGCTCAGGTGAAGACCTTCCGCGAGGCGGCGAAGAAGCTCGGTGCCGGAGGGTAAGCGCGACCTCGCCGACGAGGCGATGCTCGCGCGCGCTCACGAGCGCTTCGCGGCAGATCGAAAGCGGCGGCGGCCCGGCGGCGGCGGCGGCGCCCTTCCGAACCTCGTCCTGATCGGCGGGCTCAAGTGCGGGACCACGAGCCTTCACCACTACCTCAACCTCCACCCGGAGATCGCGATGTCGCGGCCGAAGGAGCTGAACTTCTTCGTCGCCGAGCTCAACTGGGACCTCGGCCCCGAGTGGTACGCGGCGCATTTCGACGCCGGCGCACCGGTCCGCGGCGAGACGTCCCCCCACTACACCGGCCGTCCCCGGCTCGACGGGGTGGCCGAACGGATGCGCGAGCTGATCCCGGATGCGCACCTGGTCTACGCCGTTCGCAACCCGATCGACCGGCTCCTCTCCCACTACCTGCACAACGTCGCCGGCGGCTACGAGAGCCGCAGCCTGGACGCGGTCCTGGCCGACGAGCGGAGCGCCTACTTCGATCGCAGCCGCTACGCGTATCAGCTCGAGCCCTACCTGGAGGCGTTCGGGCGCGGGGCGATCGCCATCGTTGCTCAGGACGAGCTGCGCGCCGACCGCGAGGGGACGATGCGGGAGCTCTTCGGCTTCCTCGGCGTCGACGCGTCCTTTCGCTCGGCCGAGTTCGATCGCGAGTGGGAGACGGGCTCGGCCAAGGGCTCCGGAGGCTTCCGGCTGATGGACCGCGCCGTGCGGCTTCCGGGCCTCCGCACGCTCGACCGGAACTTCGACCGCCTGCCCGAGCGCCTGCGCTGGCGAGTCGAGCGGATCATCCACGACCCGGACTCCGGAGAGGCGCCGAAGCCTGAGCTCTCGGCCGAAGCACGTGCCCGGCTCGCCGAGTCCTTTGCGGACGACGTGGCGCGGCTCGAGGATGTGGCAGGCCGGCGCTTCGGTTGGCTGGACGACTGACGCGTAGGCTTGGGGCGTGTCGGCCGAGAACGTCGAGCTCGTCAGCACGATCTTCGCCCGCCTCGAGGCGGGCGGCATCGACGCGGTCGCCGACTACTTCGACCCTGAGTTCGAGTTCACGACCCCACCGGCGCTTGCCAGCGAGCCCGGCACGTACCGCGGTGTCGAAGGCGTCCGGCGCTGGTTCGACAGCTTCTACGAGGCGATGGACGAGGTGCGGCTCGTCCCCACCGAGCTCGTGGACGCCGGGGAGGCCGGCGTCGCGATCGCCTTTCGCATCGAGACCCGGGGCCGCTCGACAGGCCTCGAGGTCGCCCAGGAGGCGGGAATGCTGATCCGGCTCACCGACGGCCGGGTGCTCCGCTTCGAGATCACCGGCGACCTGGACGCGGCGCTCGCGCTGGCGACCGCGGACGGCGACTGATGCGGGTTGCCGTGGCAGCGGACGAACGGGTCGGGATCGCGGTGGCGGTGCTCGCCGAGCTCGAGCGGCGCGGCCACCAAGCGGTCCCCCACGGCGCCCTTGCATCCGGGGAGCGCGACGACTGGGCCTGGGCGAGCGAGGCTGCTGCTCGGGACGTGGCCGAGGGGCGCGCCGACGCGGCGATCGTCTGCTGCTGGACCGGAACCGGGGCCTCGATCGCGGCGAACAAGGTCCCTGGCGTGAGGGCCGCGCTGTGCGGCGACGCGGCCACGGCCGCCGGCGCCCGCCGCTGGAACGATGCGAACGCGCTGGCGCTCAGCCTGCGCTCCACCTCCGAGGCGGAGCTCGTGGAGATCCTCGACGCGTGGTTCGCCGCGGAGCCGAGCGAGGCCGCGGACGATCGCGCCAACGTCGCCCACCTGGGAGAGATCGAGTGATCCGGCGCCTCGTCCCGGATGCGGCGGAGACGAGCATCGCGGCCGAGGCCGCAGGGCTCGACCTCGTCGCGATGGCACACGCCAAGCGTCCCTACCTCGTCACCAACTTCGCCCTCACGCTGGACGGTGCCGCGACCCTCGACGGGCGCTCCGGCGCAATCGGGACGGACACGGACACGGCGATGCTGGTCGCACTGCGTACCCGTGTCGACGCGGTCATGATCGGGGCCGGGACGATGCGCGCCGAGGGCTACGGGCGGGTTGTCGCCGATCCCGCCAAGCGCGAGCGGCGCGAGCGCGACGGCCTCACTCCCGACCCGCTGATGGTGATCGTCTCCGGCCGCCTCGACCTGCCCTGGGACGCGCCCCTCTTCACCGAGGGACACGGGCGCGTGGTCGTGTTCACCGCCGCGGACGCCGAGCCGCCGGAGACGGCAACCCCACTCGGGCTGGTGCGCCACGAGGGACGCGTCGACCTCACCCGGGCGCTCGAGCATCTGCGCACCGAGGAGGGCGTCCGGGCGTTGCTGAGCGAGGGCGGCCCGCACCTTCATGCGGAGCTGATCGAGGCCGGCCTGGTGGACGAGCTCTTCGTCACCCTCGCGCCGAAGCTCGGAGGCGGCGAAGGCCTCGGGCTCGTGGCCGGACTGACGGCGGGCGAGCGGGCGCTCGAGCTTCGCTCGCTGCTCACCGACGACCAGTCGGGCGAGCTCTTTTGCCGCTACGGGATCATCTAGGCCGCGGCCGGGATCAGCCCGGCCTGCTCGACCCGCTCTTCGCCGCGCCGGAGCATTCGGAGGCCGAGGATCGTCGCCCCCAGGATCGCTGACGCGCCCAGGCTCACCTGCACCGACAGCACCCCCTCACGCGTCCAGTAGACGTCGCGGAGGTCCAGGAGCAGCGCCGCCTCGTCGAACGTGAGGCCGACACCGGCTCCGAACGGGACCGCGAGGGCCTGCTCGAGGCCCTCGTCGCTCGTCACCAGGCCCGCCCCGCCGGACGCGAACGCGAGCAGGATCCCGGGCACGAAGTGATGGATGTGACGCCCGCCAACCTTCACGTTGCCGAGCGGCCACCAGCCGGCGCGCATCCCGCTGGTCGAGAGGCGCATCAGCGCAAAGCCGCCGACGAAGCCGGAGAGGATGTTGAAGAGCACGGTCTCGCCGCGCGAGGCTGCTCCGTAGCCCTCGACCACCACCGTCACTGCGTCCTGGGTGGCCATTCCGGCCGTCGCGAGCGCCTGCTCGGCGGTGTCGATGACGCCGTCGGGCGACTCCGCGTCCTTCACGCGCCGGCGAGTCAGCCGCGCGATCTCCCCGGCGAGCACGGTGCCCGCGGTGCCGACGGCCGCCGCGGCGAGGCCGAGCGTGATCCGATCGTGGCGGCGGCGGGTGGTCTGGCGGCGCAGGATCATGCCGAGATGATCGCCGGGCGGTCGGCTACAGCCGGACGAGGTTGGCCGCCTCGATGCCGCGGGTGACGCCGCGGAAGTCGAGGACCAGCGCCGCGTCGGCGACCAGCTTCGTGTAGTCGATCTCCGGGTGGGCCGTGACGATGCAGACGATGTCCGCGTCGCTCACCTCCGGCTCCAGGTCCGCCGAGGCGAGCGCG
>JAWVFM010000126.1:0-4276 GCA_033856015.1 Solirubrobacterales bacterium | reverse complement strand
GCCAGCGCCAGGTCGATGCCCGCGGTGACCCCGGCGGAGGTCCACGTCTCCGCGTCGCGGACGAAGATGAGGTCGGCCTGGACCTGGATCTCGGGGTAGCGCGAGGCGAGCCCCGCGCAGGATGCCCAGTGGGTGGTCGCCGTGCGCCCGTCGAGCAGCCCGGCGCGAGCCAGCAGGAACGCCCCGGTGCAGACCGAGGTGATACGGCGCGAGCGGTTGGCGGCAGAGCGAAGGAAGGCGATGAGGCGGTCGTCGCCCTCCGCCTCCGCGACCCCATGGCCGCCGGCGACGACCAGGGTGTCGATCGGCCCGCGGCAATTGCGTGCAGCGCGGTCAGGAGCGAGCGTGATCCCGCTCGACGTCCGGACGGCCTCGCCATCGGCGCTGACGACCTCCGTGGCATAGCCGGTGGACGCGGACACCCGATCGGCAGCGGCGAACACCTCGAGCGGACCCGTCAGGTCAAGGCTCTGGATGCCATCGAAGACCACGAAGACGACACGGCGACGTGGACGTTCGGTTGGTCGTTCAGCGCGCATCGGACCATGATGCCCCCATGAGGCCGTGTCCGCAAGGCCCCTCAGCGGACGATTTCGGCCACCGGGCGCCCGGCTGGACTCAGCCCAGGCGGCGCACGAGCGCCGGCGGCTCGGTCGCCCGGCCGATGCGGCGGGCGGCGGGGTAATGCTCGCGCAGGGTCGCCAGCGCGCCGTCCTCGTCGGCGGCCGCGACCACGCAGCAGAAGCCGCAGCCCATGTTGAAGACCTCGTACATCTCGGTCTCGCTCACCGCGCCGAGCTCGGCGATCAGGTCGAACACGGCGGGCACCGGGAGCGGGTCGTCGATCTCGAAGCCGACGTGATCGCCGAGGCGAAGGAGGTTGTCGAAGCCGCCGCCGGTGATGTGCGCGAGGCCCCGGACGTCGACGTCGGAGCGCAGGACGGCGAGCGCGGCGCGCACGTACATCTCCGTCGGCTCCAGGAGCACGTCGCCGAGGGGCCGGCCCAGCCGCTCGTCGTCGTAGGGGACGTCGGCCAGCGCCCGGCGGGCAAGCGTGTAGCCGTTGGAGTGAAGCCCGGAGGACGGCAGGCCGATGACGGCGTCGCCCGGCTCGACTCGCGCGCCGGTCACGATCGAATCCAGCCGGACCGTCCCCACACAGGTGCCCCCGAGCTCGTGACCGGTCACGATCTCCCCGACCTGCGCGACCTCGCCGCCGGTGATCTCCACGCCCGCCAGCTCGGCGCCCCGGGCAAGGCCGGTGCCGAGCGCTGCGAAGACCTCCGGATCGGCCTCGCCGCAGAGGATGAAGTCGAGCATCGCCGTCGGCTCAGCGCCGACGCACACGACATCGTTGGCGTTCATGGCCACGCAGTCGATGCCGATCGTGTCGTAGCGGCCGAGGCGCTCGGCGACCACCATCTTGGTCCCGACCGTGTCCGTCGACATCGCGAGGCCGGTCTCGTCATCGAGCCTGATGACGCTGGCGTAGTGGCCCGGCAGCGGCACCTGAAGCGAAGGCCGATCGAGCCGGGTACGCCGCAACGCCGCAACGAGCGCGTCGACCGCTGCGTCGCCGCCCGCCTGGTCGACGCCGCTGCGCGCGTACGCGCCGGAGGCTCCCGCCGATTCGCCTGCTGCCATCGTGCGGATTCAACACGACGTTGCCGACCGACCCGCCCGCGGCTCTCCCGAGGCCCCAGCGTGCGGCTCTTCGTGCTGGGGGATTTGCGCTGTTTGGCTCGAGGGGAAATCGGGAAGTGGCAAGCCGAGCTATCCAGTTCCCGCCGGGGAGCGGGGACGGTGAGGAGAGATCCATGGAAGCCGGGACCGCACAGCGCCAACCCGCGCCCGCGCAACCCACCACCGGATGGACGCCAGCGGACCCGGGGCCCTTGGGCCTGGCGGGCTTCGCGATGACGACGTTCGTCCTCAGCATGTTCAACGCCAATTTGGTGAGCTCCGGCGGCGAGCCCGTGGTCTTCGGCCTCGCGTTCGCCTACGGCGGAATCGCCCAGCTGCTCGCTGGGATGTGGGAGTTCCGAACCGGCAACACCTTTGGCGCGTTGGCCTTCAGCTCGTTTGGCGCGTTCTGGCTCTCGCTGTTCGTGTTCAACGTGTTCTTCGCGAGCTCGATACCGGCGGCCGACCTCGGCCACGCCGCCGGCCTTTATCTCTGGGCGTGGGCGATCTTCACCGGCTACATGCTGGTGGCGTCGCTGCGGACTACCGGCGCGATCGCGATGGTGTTCTTCCTGCTGACGATCACGTTCGTCTTGCTGGCGATCGGAGCGTCGGGCGGTCACGAGACGATCACGCACTGGGGCGGCTACGTTGGCCTGGCCACAGCGCTCGCGGCCTGGTATGCGTCGTTCGCGGCGGTGACCAACTCGACGTTCGGGCGAACGGTCCTTCCCGTGATGCCCCTGAGCAGACCGTCGGCGTAGGATCGGCAGGAGGCCACGAGAGGAGAGCAAATGGCGACTGATGCGCCCCCCGGCGATCTCGAGCGAGAGCTCGGCGAGCTCCTGGAGGTCGAGAGCTTCGACCCGCCCGCGGAGTTCGTGAAGAACGCCCAGATCACCGACGACTCGGTCCACAAGCAGGCGGAGGAGGACCCGCAGGGGTTCTGGCTCGAGCAGGCGAGGAGCCTGCTCGACTGGGACAACCAGCCGAGCGAGGCTCTGGACGACTCGAACCCACCGTTCTACAAGTGGTTCGCCGATGGGCGCATCAACGCCTCCTACAACTGCCTCGACCGTCACGTCGAGGCAGGCAATGGCGACCGCGTCGCCTACCACTGGCACGGCGAGCAGGGCGAGCAGCGCGACGTCACGTACGCCGACCTGCACCGTGATGTCCAGCGCCTGGCCAACGCGCTGAAGGAGCGTGGCGTCGGCAAGGGCGACGTCGTCGGGATCTACCTACCGATGATCCCGGAGGTCGTGGTCTCGATGCTGGCCTGCGCACGAATCGGAGCGCCGCACAACGTCGTGTTCGGCGGGTTCTCGGCCGAGTCGGTGAAGGAGCGGATGGAGTTCTCCGACGCCAAGGCGCTGATCACCGTCGATTCGGCGCGGCGCAAGGGCAAGGTGGCCGAGGTCAAGTCCCAGGTGGACGAGCTGATGGGCGACCTCGCGTCGCTGGAGACGATCGTCGTCGTCCGCCACACGGACAGCGGGTGCCCGATGAAGGACGGGCGCGACGTCTTCTACGACGAGATCCTCGAAGCCGCGGACGCCGAGTGCCCAGCCGAGCCGCTCGACGCCGAGCACCCTCTCTACATCCTCTACTCGTCCGGCTCGACGGCCAAGCCGAAGGGGATCCTCCACACCACGGGCGGTTACCTGACGCAGGTCGCGTGGACTCACCGCTACGTGTTCGACCTGCAGCCCGACTCGGTCTACTGGTGCGCGGCGGACGTCGGCTGGGTCACCGGGCACAGCTACATCGTCTATGGCCCGCTCCTGAACGGAGCGACGTCGGTGATGTACGAGGGCGCCCCGGACTACCCGGCCAAGGACATCTGGTGGGAGCTCGTGGAGACGTACGGAGTGACCATCCTCTACTGCGCGCCCACGGCCATCCGAACCCACATGAAGTGGGGCGCCGAGCACGCGCGCGGGCACGATCTCTCGAGCCTGCGCATTCTGGGGACGGTGGGCGAGCCGATCAATCCCAAGGCCTGGCTCTGGTACTACAAGGTCATCGGCGGGGAACGCTGCCCGGTGGTCGACACCTGGTGGCAGACGGAGACCGGCGGGATCATGATCACGACCCTGCCGGGCGCCCAGGCGATGAAGCCGGGGTCGGCTGGGACGCCGCGGCCGGGCTTCAAGGCCTCGGTGGTGGACGAGGACGGCACCGAGCGTGACCGCGACACGCAGGGCCTCCTGACCCTCCAGCGCCCCTGGCCGGGAATGCTCCGCACCCTCTACCGCGACGACGACCGCTACGTGGAGACGTACTTCGAGAAGTTCGGCCCGGAGACCTACCTCGTCGGGGACGCCTCCCGCCAGGACGCCGACGCGTACTTCTGGGTGATCGGCCGCGTGGACGACGTCCTCAACGTGTCCGGCCACCGCATGTCGACCGCGGAGATCGAGTCCGCGATCGTCTCCCACCCGAAGGTGGCCGAGGCGGCCGCCATCGGTCAGACGGACGAGGACACGGGCCAGTCCGTATGCGCCTTCGTCACCCTCGAGGGCGACCTGGAGGGCTCCGAGAAGTGGGAGGCCGAGATCCGCGAGCACGTCGCCACCCGGATCGGCAAGTT
>JAWVFM010000125.1:0-3380 GCA_033856015.1 Solirubrobacterales bacterium | reverse complement strand
GGGCGCTCGGCCCGTCGATCGGGGCGCGCGCCATCCGCTGCGGCGGGTTGCCGCCGGCGATCGCGGCGACCTCCGCCCACGCGGCCTCGAGCTCGGCGGCGACCGCGTCGGGATCGGTGAACGTGCGCTCGCCGCGCTCGATCATCTCGTCGATCGTCGGCACCTCGTCCCACTCGATGCGGAGCTTTCGCAGGTTCCGGGAGAGCGTGAGCGGCAGCCGCATGCCGACAACGGCGTACTTCTCGCGCGAGGCGAGCCTCTGCGGAGTCACGTAGCGCGGCGCGCTTCCCGGCACCTGGACGATCATCGGCGTGGTGGCGCTGAAGTGCCGAAAACCGCCGGTGTAGCCGGTCTCCTCGCCCATCCCGGACTTGTCCGGCCCGGCGGCGGACTTGGTGACGAGCCCCTCGCCCCGCACACCGTCGCGAATCCTGGGCTGAATTCCCAGCACGTTGAACGGCACGGCCTCAGTGTCTCACCGGCCGCCCCGGCCGTCAATCTCGGCTCGGGCTCGACCTCACATCCCGACGCGCGGAACCCTCCGGGTGCCGAGGCGCCCGGGCGACCAGCGGCTCGTCAGTCGGGCACGACGCGGTAGGTGTGCCCGGCCGCGCGGAGGCGGTCCGCGAGCACGCGACCCATCGCCGTCGAGGGCGTGAGCACGCCCGCCGCATCCGGCAGATCGTCGAGCGCGAGACAGAGCGCGCT
Source organism: Solirubrobacterales bacterium (assembly GCA_033856015.1). Lineage (GTDB taxonomy): Bacteria > Actinomycetota > Thermoleophilia > Solirubrobacterales > 70-9 > JAWVFM01. Next base: position 2,672 of record JAWVFM010000125.1, on the reverse strand, counting down.
CTCGCCGAGCATCACCGCGGTTGCCTTGTAGCCCGGGTCGCCCTCAGCGCGGATCTCGCAACGCAGGCGCTCGCCGCTGCTCGTCGTGGTGTGGATGTCGATGTTGAAGAAACCGCGCTCCCGCGTGCTCTCGCTCGGTCCCTCCCCGGGATCCGGGAGAAAGCGGTCGAGCAGTTGACGCGCGCCCGGCGTCGCGAAACCCGCGAAGGTGCCGGCGATGCCCCCCGCGACCCCGGCGGCCTTCGCGAAGCCGAGCGGGCCGCGGCCCGTGAGCATCAGCTCGCGATAGCTGAATTGGCGGCCGTAGGCGTGGGCCTGTAGGGCATTGCTGCGGCGCACGACGCGGGTGTTGACGGTGCCCATCACGAACGGCGCCAACCAACCGCCCAGACGGTCATCGCGAAGCGGCTTCAGGGAGTCCCGCTCGGGGCCGAGGTCGGGCTCCGCCGCGCGGTCCGGGCTGAGCGCATACGGGTCGACCATCAGGCGCCGGCTCGGCGGATCCTTCTTGACCGCGTCGACCGACGTTCGCAGTGAGTCGATCGTCCCGCCGCTCGGGCCGCCTCGCATGGACTTAACCACCAACGACGTCTCCCCGAGCTCGCCATGGCCGCCGGCCTGCGCCGCCTCGTGAAGGAGCAGCGTGCCGATATCGGATGGAATCGAGTCGAAGCCGCAGGTGTGGACGATCCGGGCGCCGCTCGCCCGCGCTGCCTCGTCGGCGGCGTCGATCGCCCAATGCATGAACAGGACCTCTCCGGTGAGGTCCGCGTAATGAGTTCCCGCGGCCGCGCATGCCTCGACGAGCGGCTTCCCGTACTTGAAGTACGGGCCGACGGTCGTCGCGACCACGCGTGCGGACCCTGCCAGGGCCGCGACCGCATCGCGATCCTGGCTGTCGGCGATCACGAGCGGCCAGTCGACGCCGAGCTCGGCGCGTGTCTGCTCGAGCTTGGCCTGTGAGCGCCCGCCGAGCGCGATCCGAACGTCGGCCGGGGCGTGCTCGGCGAGGTATTCGGCCGTCAGCACCCCGACGAAGCCGGTTGCCCCGTAGAGGACGACGTCGTGGTCACGCGTGGAGTCGGTCACCTACGGGACGCTACCGCGCGCGACATCCCTTGGCCGCCTTCGCCCCGGGCTACCGACCCGACCACCGGGCCCTTCGGCCTCGGCGCTGCTGAGACTAACCGGCCGGGGCGCAACCGCCGGACGGGATCCGGAAGTCGGCGGGTGTTGAAACGCGGAGCATGCATCCGCGACTGGTGATCGTCACCGGCGACCCGGCTGCACTGATCCGTAGCCGCTTGCGCGTGCGGGTGAACCGCACCACCGCGGTTGGATGTCTCTTGAAGCGGTAGCCGATGTCCCACAGCCGCCCGTGCGTGGCGGCGGTGTCGTTGACCCATTGCTTCGGGTGCCCGACGACCCGCTTGAACGGCCCCCAGGCGATCGCGTTGCGCAGCTCGTCCTGGAAGTCGGGCCAGCAGTGGCAGCCGTCGTGAGTCTGGTAGGTGACGTCGATTCCGGCGTCCGTGAGCGCGGAGTCGTAGGCATCGGACATCGGGCGGATCACACCCGCCTCCTCGGCGTTGCCCACCCCGCCGCCCGTGCCGTCGCCGGGGGTCGGGGTGCCGTTTCCGGCGCTCAGGAACACTCGGGTGTATTGGAGGTTGCTCACCAGCGCCGTGGGGTTGTGCCCGGTGGCGTAGAAGCCGTCCTCAGGCCCGATGACAGAGCCGGGGGGCGCGCCACTCAGCGCATCCATCGATGCCGAGACGGCATTCGGCACGATCTGCAGGTCGACGAACCCCGAAAGGACGCCGACCGAGCCGAAGAAGCCGGGCAACCGTCCGCCGAGGTAGGCGGCACCGAGACCGCCCATCGAGACCCCGAACAGGGCGTGGTAACGGCGCTGCGGGAGGACCTTGTACCGGTGGACGATCTGCGGGATCGCCTCGTCGAGGATGTAGCTCTCCCACCGGGGGGTGCCGTAGGCGCCGTTGTTGTACCAGTCCGTGTACCAGCCGGTTTCCCCTTCGGGCGCGACCACGATCGCCTGCAGCCCCGCGAGGACCTGCTTGGCGTCAAGCATGTCCGGGCCGAGGATCGCGTAGGTGTTGCTGAAGCCCGGGAGCAGGACGATCAGCGGATAGCGCTGGCGCGGGTTGTAGTGATCGGGCAGCAGGACATCCGCCCGCGGCGGCCCTGGGTAGGTGAGCCACTTCGACGGAGTCTCACCGTGCCGGTCGGGCAGCCCGATGGTTACGAGCCTGTTGGCGCCTGCGATCGAAGGCCCGAGGAGGAGGACGACCGCCACGAGCGCTGTGGCGGTCGCAAGCGCGCAGGACGCTGCGCGGGTCACACGCCTACGGTGGGCATGCGCCCGCCCATGCTCACGCCTCCTCGATCTCAGCCAATGGGTGCCATCAAGCACAACCGCCTGGCGATGATGCCAGGCGATCTCGCGTACCGCGCCACCCCCCGCGCGGTGGATTGGCATTCGGATCCCTGGTCGGCGACGGTAACGGTGCGACCTGCCTCCCAGGCGCGCCCGCCCGGGTGTCCACTTCCGTTCACACCGTTCGCAACGCGACGGTCGGCGGCATCCGCGACGCTCGGACGGCCGGCATCAGGCCGGCGAAGGCGCCGATCAGGATGGCCGCGGCGATGCC
>JAWVFM010000124.1:0-2519 GCA_033856015.1 Solirubrobacterales bacterium | reverse complement strand
AGCGGAACGGCGCCGTCCGCCTCTGCGGCCACGGCGCCGAGGCTTCGATTCTAGGGCATCGTCGTCGCCTTCGCCGTTCGGCTCGCCCTCTGCCTCCTCCGGCTCGGCGGCCGGCTCAGCCGCCTTGACGGGCCTGGTGCGCGGCCTGGGCGCCGGCTTGGCCTTGGGCTGGGCCGCCGCCTTGGGCGGGGCCGCCGGCCCGGCGCCGTTGTCGACGAGCACCGCGGTGGCCGACGTGCGCCCGGCCTCCTCGATGCGCACCAGGCGCTTCTCGCCCACGTGCTGGCCGCCGCCGCGCACCGAGACGATGTAGCCGTCGATCTTCGCCACCGCGTCGTCGACCGCGTACATGTGCGGCTCCACGATGCTGACGAGCACCTCGTCGCCCTCGTGGAACGGGATCGCGCGCTCGCGCACCTCCTCCAGGGTGCCCTCCATCAGGATGTCGAAGTGGTCCAGGGGCAGGCCCTCGGAGCCCTCGAAGTGGAAGTTGCGGCCGGTGTCGTGCTCGAGCTGGTGCAGGACGCGCGCCGAGTTGCCGGTGAACTGGGCGCTGACCTTCGGGTTCATCTGGACGAGGAACGCCTCGGTCTTGCGCGGCGCGCGCGAGGCGAGCTCGCGCAGGCGGCGCTCGAACTCGATCGCGATCGTCTCCTCGGAGAGCACCACGCCGTCGCCGTCGCAGGTCGGGCACGGGCGGGTCATGATCTCGCGCACCCCCTCGGTGACGTTCTGGCGGGTCATCTCGACCAGCCCGAGGCGTGAGATCTCGGCGGTGAACGTCTTCGTGCGGTCCTCGTCGAGGGCCTTGCGCAGCGTCTTCATCACGGCGTCGCGGTTGCGCGCGCGGGCCATGTCGATGAAGTCGATGACGATGATGCCCCCGATGTCGCGCAGGCGCAGCTCGTTGACGACCGCCTCGGCGGCCTCGAGGTTGGTGCGCGTGATCGTGTCCTCCAGGCGGGCCTGCTTGCCGCGCCCGACGAACGAGCCGGAGTTCACGTCGATGACGGTCAGCGCCTCGGCGTAATCGATCATCAGGTAGCCGCCGGAGGGCAGGTCGACGCGGCGTGAGACGAGGCCCTCGATGACCCGCTCGACGCCGTAGGCCTCGAACAGCGGCGTGGACTCCTCGTAGAGCTCGACGCGGTCCACCAGCTCCGGCGCCGTGCGCGTGAAGAACGAGACCAGGCGCTGGTACTGCTGGGGGTCGTCGACCACCGCGCGCTCGAAGTGGGCGCTGAAGATGTCGCGCACCACGCGGACCGACAGGTCAGCCTCCTGGAACACGAGGCTCGGCGCCGTCGCCTCGGCGACGCGCTTCTGCAGGACCTCGTGGAGCTTGAACAGGTACTGCAGCTCGCGCTCGAAGTCCTGGCGCTTGGCGCCGTCGGCCGCGGTGCGGATGATCGCCCCGCCGCCCCGCAGGTCCAGCGCCTTGGCCTCCTTGCGCAGCCGCTCGCGCTCCTTGTCGTCGAGTCGCTTGGAGACCCCGATGCCCTCGCCGGTCGGCGTGTAGACCATGTAGCGACCGGCGACGGTCAGCTCCATGGAGAGTCGCGCGCCCTTGGTCTTCAGCGGGTCCTTGACGACCTGCACGACGACCTCCTGGCCCGGCCTGAGGAGGTCGGTGATCTTCTTGCCGCCCTCCTTGCCGCCGCGCCCGCGGCGCGGGGTCTCCACGCCGGGCAGCACGATCTCGTCGACGTGCAGGAAGCCGTTCTTCTCGAGGCCGATGTCGACGAACGCCGCCTCGAGGCCGGCCAGGACGTTGTCGACCCGGCCCTTGTAGATGTTGCCCACGATGGAGCGGTTGCCGCGGCGCTCGAGGTAGAGCTCGGCGACGCGGTAGCCCGCAGCGGGGTCGGCCTTCTTCCGGCCACGGCGCTGCGGGGTCTTTGAGGGTGACGACCCATCGGTCGCCTCCATCAGCGCGACGCGGGTCTCTCCCCGATCGACACTGACAAGTACTTGCTTCTTCACGTTTTCTCTCTCTCGAAGATTCTAGAAGCCCAGCACGCGGCCCTTGAGGGCAGCCGATGCGCGCCCTTGCGCGTAGATCGACTGCAGGAGGCCGACGGCCAGGAAGGTTGTGAGGACGGATGAGCCGCCGTAACTGAAGAGCGGCAACGGGATGCCGGTGATCGGCATGATCCCGACGTTCATCCCGACGTTGACGAAGACCTGGAACATGAGCATCGCGACGATCCCGCCCGCCACGAGCGCGCCGTAGAGATTCTTGGCCATGGTGAGGACGCGTAAGCCGCGCCAGATCAACAGGGCGTACATCGATAGGACGAGTGCCGCCCCGACGAAGCCCCAGCGCTCGCCCACCACCGCGAAGATGAAGTCCGTGTGGTGCTCGGGCAGGAAGTTGAGCTTCGTCTGCGTCGCGCGCGGGCCGCGGCCGGTCTTCTCGCCGGACCCGATCGCGATGCGTGACTGGTTCTGCTGGTAGCCCTGCTTGGCGGGGTTGTCGCTGGGCTTGAGGAACGCCGTGAGGCGGTCCTTCTGATAGC
>JAWVFM010000123.1:0-10680 GCA_033856015.1 Solirubrobacterales bacterium | reverse complement strand
ACGACGAGCCGCGAATGGCCGCGCTGCTGAGGCGGGGATTCGGCGAAGAGGGATACGCCGTCGACATTGCGACCGACGGTGACAATGCGCTTTGGCTCGGGAGCGAGAATCCGTACGACGCGATAATCCTCGACGTCATGCTTCCCGGGATCGATGGCTTCGAGGTCGCGCGGCGCCTGCGCGCGTCCGGCGTGCAGGCGCCGATCCTCATGCTGACCGCGCGCGACGCCGTCAGCGACCGCGTCGCCGGCCTCGACAGCGGCGCGGACGACTACCTCCTGAAGCCGTTCTCCTACGCCGAGCTCCTCGCGAGGCTTCGCGCGCTCACGCGGCGCGAGTCCCACCGGCGAGCGCCCGAGCTCCAGGTGGGCGAGCTCCGGCTCGACCCGGCCCGTCACCGCGTCTGGCGCGGGGCGGTCGAGATCGAGCTGACGCGCAGGGAGCTCGCCGTCCTCGAGACCTTCATGCGCCGCCCGGGAGAAGTGCTCTCGCGCTTTGCGCTCCTCGAGCACGTCTGGGACTACGAGTACGAGAACCGCTCGAACATCGTCGACTCCTACGTCCGCTTCCTGCGGCAGAAGATCGACAAGCCGTTCGGCGTCCGGAGCATCGAGACGGTGCGCGGCGCGGGGTATCGCCTGCGCGAGGACGGCGGCAGGTGAGCCGCCTCTCCATCCGGCTTCGGGTGACGCTGGTGTTCACGGCCGTGATGGCGGTCGTGCTGGCGGCGACCGGCTTCGTCGTCTACGACCGCCAGCGGGCCGATCTGGATGCCGCGATCAATCAGGATCTCGCCACTCGCGCCGACGGCCTCGCGACCGCGATGCGCGTCGTCGACGCGGGCCTTGGCGAGCCCGCCCGCAGCATCCTTCGCGACCCGCGGCTCGGCTTCTCGCAGGTTTTGCGCTCGGACGGCGTCCCGTTTGACGGCCGGGTCCAACACGGCCACTCGGTTTTGAGCCAGGCCGAGCTCGAGCGCGCACGCGCCGGGCCGATCACGATCGACCGCGGGCGGCTGCCTGGGGCAGGCGCGGGGCCTGTGCGCCTCCTCGCGAAGCCGATCGACTTCGAGCGCCAGCGCCTCGTCACCGTGGTTGCAAGCACCCTGTCGGACCGCGATCACGCGCTGGAGACGCTTCGCGAGTTGCTGCTCATCGGCGGCCCCGTGGCGCTCCTGCTGGCCGCGGTGACCGCCTACTGGACCGTGGCCGCCGCGCTGCGCCCGGTGGAGGCCATGAGGCGGCAGGCCGAGTCGATCTCGGGCGCCCGCACCGAAGCGCGTCTCCCGGTGCCGACCGTCGACGACGAGCTCCACCGGCTCGGGGAGACGCTCAACTCGATGCTCGGACGCATCGAGGCATCGGTCGAACGCGAGCGCGCGTTCGTTGACGACGCCAGCCACGAGCTTCGAACCCCTCTGGCCGCCCAGCGAACGGAGCTCGAGCTGGCCCTCCGCCACGCCGAGTCGCCGGCCGAGCTCAGGGACGCGATCGCGTCCGCGATGGAGGAGGCCGACCGGCTGAGCTCGCTTGCCGAGGACCTCCTCGTCCTGGCCCGTTCCGACCAGGGGCAGCTCGCGATCGAGCATCGCGACGTGGAGGTCGGCGGGCTCCTGCGCGCCGCCGCCGCCCGGGCAGGCCGCGCCGGGGTGACCGCCGAGGACGCCGGCGGCCTGCGCCTCTCCGGTGACCCGCGGCACCTGGAACGGGCGCTGGCCGATCTCGTCGACAACGCCCTGGAATACGGCGCGACCCCCGTCCGGCTCTGGGCGCGAAGCGCCGGGGAGATGGTGGAGCTCCACGTCACCGACGCGGGGCCGGGCTTTCCGGCGGACCTCCTGCGCCACGCCTTCGAGCGCTTCCGCCGCGCGGACGCCTCCCGCGGCGCCGGCGGCACGGGCCTCGGCCTGGCGATCGTCGAGGCGATCGCCGTCGCCCACGGAGGCGTTGCTCGCGCCGCCAACGTCCCGGACGGCGGCGGCGACGTGTGGATCGCGGTGCCGAACGGGCTCCCGAGCTAGCTCGCCGGCGTCGGTACCCTTTCGATATGGCGGTCCCCACCGAAAACCGCGCGCCCATGCGCGTTCTCCTGGCCTCGCCCCGCGGCTACTGCGCGGGGGTGGACCGTGCCGTTCAGACCGTCGAGCGCGCCCTGGACAAGTACGGCCCGCCCGTGTACGTCCGCAAGGAGATCGTCCACAACAAGCACGTCGTCGCCGAGCTCGCCAAGCGAGGCGCGATCTTCGTGGACCAGGAGACCGAGGTTCCGGAGGGCGAGCTCGTGGTCTTCTCCGCCCATGGCGTCGCACCGGCGGTTCACGAGAACGCTCGTAAACGCCAGCTCCGCACGATCGACGCCACCTGCCCGCTCGTCACCAAGGTCCACGTCGAGGCTCGGAAGTTCGCCGAGGCCGGCTACACGATCGTCCTCGTCGGCCACGAGGGCCACGAGGAGGTCGAGGGCACCACGGGGGAGGCGCCGCAGAACATCGTCCTGGTGCAGACCGAGGAGGACGTCGCCACCCTGGAGGTCGACGATCCGGAGCGCGTCGCCTTCATCACCCAGACCACGCTGTCGGTCGACGAGACCGCTCAGATCATCGAGCGCCTGCGCGAGCGCTTCCCGGCGATCACTTCTCCGAAGTCCGATGACATCTGTTACGCGACCACCAACCGCCAGATCGCGGTGAAGCAGCTTGCCAGGGAGTGCGACCTGGTCCTCGTCATCGGCTCCACGAACTCGTCCAACTCCAACCGGCTCGTCGAGGTCGCCCGCGAGCACGGCTCCGCGTCGCACCTCATCGACAACGCGAGCCAGGTTCGCGAGGAGTGGCTCGACGGGGTCGAGACCGTCGGCATCACATCGGGGGCGAGCGCGCCCGAGGAGCTGGTGGCGGAGCTCGTCGCCTTCTTCGAAGCTCGGGGAGCCGACGACGTGTCCGAGCTCCGGACGGTGGACGAGAGCGTCCGCTTCATGTTGCCTCGCGACATCCGTGAGGGAACCCCAGCCAAGGCGTGAAGCTCGGCGCCGCCATGCTCGGCGCCGCGGCCGCGGTGGCTGTGGTTGCGCCGGCGGCCCAGGCGCTGCCGACGAAGATTCGCACCGGCGGCCCCAGCGCTCCGGGGGAGTCCAAGGTGGCGATCGTTGCCTCGGACCACAGGCTCGGCGGCAGGCATTTCCGCGTGGCCTTTGGCCACGGCACGACGGTTCTGAGCGGTCGGCTTCGGCACGCGGCGGGCTCGCCGGCGCCGTGGCGTCACGCCTACGCAGCCGACCTGTCCGCGATCGACGACCCCGGCCGCTACACGGTCCGCGTCGCCGGTGTCAAGTCGCGGCCATGGGTCGTGAAGGTGGACGGCAGCTCGGCCGTGATCGACCGGGTCCTCGACTTCTTCCGCGCGAACTCCGACGGCAACGAGCCGTCGCCCATCCACGGCCCGTCTCACCTGCACGACGCCACCATCAAGGGCGGCCCGCACGACGGCGAACAGGTCGACATGACCGGCGGGTGGATGGATGCCGGCGACATGATCAAGTTCGCGCAGAACGAGGCCTACAGCGCCGCCGCGCTCGAGGCTGCCGCGCGCCTGGACCCGGGTGACTCCGCCGCGATCGGCGCCCAGGCCGACGTCGCGATTCGCTGGCTCGAGACGCTGCACCCCTACCCGAACGTGTTCGTCGTGCAGGTTGGCGACAGCCGTGATCACGACCGCGGGTTCAGCGACCCGGCTCTCGACGACGCCTCCCAGAAGCCCGGCATCGGCCACCGCTTCGCCTACCACTGGGGCTCGCGTGTGGGCGGGGACATCGGCGGCAAGGTCGCGACCGCCCTGGCGATCGCAGCCGACCGGGCGAGCGGACCACAGCGTGCCCAGCTGATCGCCGAGGCGAAGCAGTGGTACGCCGCCGGCCGCGCGGCCCATCGCGCCACGCCGCGCGTCGTCGACCCGTTCTACATCGACACGACGTGGAAGGACTCGATGGCGGCAGGCGCGACGGCCCTGTACCGCGTCACGGGCAAGGCCTCCTACCTCCATGATGCGAGGGCCTACCTGGCCGCGAACGGCAATGCCGACGCCTGGGGCTACTACGAAATGGGCCCATTTGCCGCCGCCGACCTCTGCGGAGCGCTGGGAGCGCCAGCGCTCGGCGGCTCGGCCGCTCGCGACCAGGGGTGTCGCTCGCTGCGAGCGTCGGCCGGCGAGATCCGCGCCGAATCTCGCCACACCGCCTTCGGCGCCTCGGGATTCCTTTCCTGGGGGACGACCGCCACCGACGCCGCCGGGGGGGCCGAGGCCGTGCTCGCCGGGAAGTACGCCGGCTTCGGCGCCGGCGCCCGGATCGGCGCCGCCGGCCGCGACTACCTGCTGGGGCTGAATCCATGGGGCGCCAGCTTCATCGCGGGCTTCGGCCCGCATTTCCCGCGCCAGATCCACTCCTGGGCGTCCGTCTTCGGCGACGGCCTTCCCCGCGGCGCAGTGGTCGGGGGCCCCGCGCCGAGGGCGGCGATCCTGAACCAGCACGTCGGCAAGCCGCAGGGCCCGCTTGCGAGGTTCAACTCGAAGTACGCGTACGAGGATCGCCGCGCCGACTACGTGACCTCGGAGCCGACGATCGACTCCGCCGCCTCGACGATCCTGCTGCTCGCGGCGCTACGCGCGGCGGACTAGTCGTTAAGCGCTGGGCGGGGCGGGCGGTGTCGCGCCCTTCGGGATCTCGAACAGGTTCGAGACAGTCGCGGCGAACATCACGTCGCCTTCGACGGCGATCTGCCCGGCCATGAACGCCGTCACGGGGTTGAGGTTGCCGGTGACGAGCTGCAGGAACGTGACCGGTGCGAGCGTCAGGGTGACGCGCGGGCTCGGGTCCTGGCCTTCCTCGACCGTGCAGGTGCCCGAGGCCACGCGCACGACGTAGCGGTCAGGCTCGCCGTCCTCCCGAGTGATGAGCCAGTTCACGACCACGTCGGTGCCGGCGGCAGCCGCCGTGTTCAGCCGCTCGGGCATGCGCCTGAAGACCTCGCCCACGATGACGTCCCGAAGCGGCCCCGCCATCGCCTCGGCGAGCTTGTCCTCCGGAGTCGAGCCGACGAGCTTCGCCACGGTCTCCGTGTCGAAGTCCTCGGCCTGCATCGTCGCCGGGTCGATGGTGGAGAGGTCAGCGGTCGGGTTGGCGCCCTCGCCGGTCGTGGTGTCCGCCTGGTCGCTCAACGTCGTCTCCTTCTGCCTGGGCTCGCCTGTGGGAGTATTCCTACCGATGCGTAGGAAAATGCTACCAGCGAGTAGGAAAACATGAGCCCGGATGGCGGCCGGGCCGGCGAGCGCGCGCGGCGGGCGCCGCTTCGGCCTCGAGCCGAGCACCTCGGCCCGGAGCGCAGGCGGCCCCTCGTGCTCGACGCCGCGCTCCGCCTCTTCGTCGAGCGGGGCTACGGCGGCGCATCGATGGACGCGATCGCCGCCGCAGCTGGCGTGACGAAGCCGGTCGTCTACCAGTGCTACCCGAGCAAGGGGGCGCTCTTCGAGGCGCTCTTGGAGCGTGAGGAGGGGCGGCTTCTCGGCGCGGTCGGCGAGGCAATTCCCGAGCGGGTCGAGCTTGGTGGCCTGGAGCGGGTCCTGCGTGACGCCTTCACCGCGATCCTGAGTGCCGCGGCCGCGGCGCCGGACTCATGGCGGGTCGTCTTCGATTCCGAGCGCGGGTCCGAGCCGGCCGTCGCGCGGAGCTTCATCCGCGGGCGGGAGATGATCGTCGAGCGGATCGCCCAGCTCGTCGAGCAGGTCCTCGTCGAGGCCGCTGCGAAGGATCGCGACCGCAGGGTCCAGCTCTACGCGGAGCTCATCGCGTCGATCGGGCAGGCGGGCGGTCGCACCCTGCTGGAGTCAAGCGCCGGCTGGACGCCCGACGAGCTGGGCGCGCACCTCGCCGGGCTCGCGGTTCGCGCCCTCGAGCCCGCCTGAGTCACCCCCGCGCGGGTCAGGGGATGCCCGGAGCGAAGCTGATCGCCCAGACGCGGACGCCGGCGCGGGCGCCGAGCGCCAGGGCGTGCTCGGCGTGGTGCTCATGGGCCACGAGCTCCACAAGCCCCGGCTCGACGACGTCCACCGCTGTCGGCGCCCCGCCGTCCACGGCGACGGTGAGCTCCCCGACTCCGTCGACCGCCGCGTAGACGCCACCGGCCGCGTAGTCGAGCTCGAGGACCTCGAGGCCGCTGGGCGCCCAGGGCACATCCGCCGAGCCTCCGGGCAGCACCTCCGGCGTCGGCGCGATGACGATCGCACCGGGGGCGTCCGTGGCGCGCAGCGGCGTCATCGGCGCGGGGAAGCTCTCTGCTCCGCGTGGGCCCGCGAGCTCCGCCTGGATGGCGAGCTCGGTGGCCTCGTACTCGCCCTCTCCGAAATGAAACCAGCGAAGGGCACCGCCGCGCCCCCAGAGGAAGAGAGCGGGCCAGCCCTCGCACCCGTAGTCGCGCCAGAGCGCATAGCTCGAGTCGTCCGCCACCGGGTGCTCCACGCCGAGCCTCCCGAGGGCGGCGCTGAGCGCGCCGGCCGCGGCCGTGAACGGGTGCCGCGGCGCGTGCACGCCCAGGGTCACCAGCCCGCGCGGCAGGTAGCGGCGAGCCCACTCGATCGCGTACGGCAGGGCCCGGACGCTGTTCAGCTGCGCGAAATCGAAGAAGTGGACCAGCACCGGGCCGCGTGCTGTCATGGCGCTCATCTGCTCCGGAGCGCCGCCGATCCACCGCGTCCCCGGAGGGAACTCCGGCGCCGCGATGTCTTGACGCTCGGGCCGCATCGGACGGCAACGGTATCCTGCGGCTCCGTTCCCGACGAGGAGGTCCACCTTGGAAGCCAGCGTGTTCGACCGCATCGAACGAGCCCGTGAGTCCTGGAACGTCCTGAGACATCCGTTCTATGAGCGGTGGTCGGCCGGCGATCTGCGTCCCGACGAGCTCGCGTTCTATGCGGGGCAGTATCGCCACGCGGTTGGAGCGATCGCGACCATGAGCGAGTCGGTCGCCGCGTCCTTCCCGGCGCGCAAGGACCTTGCGGCGCACGCCGTGGCCGAGCGCGAGCACGTCGGGCTCTGGGATTCGTTCACCGAAGCAGCCGGCGGCGAGCTCGATGCCGCTCCCACCCCGGAGACCGCAGCCTGCGTGGCCGAGTGGACCGGGGGCGACTCCCTCGAGACGCTCGCCCGCCTCTACGCGATCGAGAGCGGCCAGCCGGCCATCGCCCGCACCAAGCTCGATGGCCTGCGCGAGCACTACGGCTTCGTCGACGGCGACCCCACGGCGTACTTCAGCGTTCACGAGACGCTCGACCACCAGCACGCGGCGGAGGGACGAGAGCTTCTCGACGCGCTCAGCCCAGGCGAGCGCGACGACACTCTCGTGGCCGCCGCCGAGGGAGCGCTTCGCGCCAACTGGCGCCTGCTCGACGGAGTTTGAGCCGAGGCCCGGGAGGCCCGCAGGAGGGTAGGTCGAGTTGAGGCGCACTGACCGTGCGATCGGCGTGCTCTTCGGCGTCGTCCTTGGAATTGGAATCGTCATCGTGTTCGTGTTCTTCGGAAGCGAGGGGACCATCGACGCGCCCAGGATCGACCGGGGCTCGGCCGGCAGCGCCCAGACGACGCCCGGCCACCACAAGCCCAAGCCACACCGGACGAAGCCGTCGTCGAAGCCGCAGACGAGGACCCTCAACGTGACGATCGCGGGCGGTGCTCCCCCGAGTTCGGGCCCGGCGCAGATCCAGGCTCACAAGGGCGATCACGTCCGGCTCGAGGTGAGCTCCGACGCCACCGTGGGAGTGGAGCTCCTCGGCTACGGCGTCTCGACCACGATCGAGGCGGGCAAGCCGACCCTGATCTCCTTCGCCGCGTCGAAGACAGGGAACTTCCCGCTCATCGTCTCGGCCTCCCATATCGCCGTGGCCCAGATCCGCGTCATCGGCTGAGGAGGCCTCTCGCAGGGCATCCCCTCGACGCGCCAGGGCGCAGGATCGTCTCAGCCGGACGCGCGAGCGGGTCATACTCAGTCGTGGTGGCCCTCCCGCTCGCCCACCTCCTGCACTGGTACTTCATGCCGCTCTACGCGGCGCCGATGCTGATCGTCCTCTACTCGACGATCAAGGAGACGATCCGCCAGCGCCGCAAGCCCGACGAGGAGCCGAAGCCGGTTCCGGGGCCACCGGAGGACGGACCGCCGCGATGAGCTCGTCGACGGCCCCGCGGCTGCCCAGCGAGCAGACGCTTCGCGCGACGGCGATCGCCCTCGCCGTCCTCGGAATCGGCGTCGCGAGCTATATCGCGATCGCCGACGCCTCGCGCGGTGCGCCCCTGTGCCTGGCCGGGGGCCACGGTTGCGAGACCGTGGCCGCAAGCCGCTACGCGCACCTGGCCGGGATCAACGTCGCGGTGATCGGCATTGCCGGCTACGTGGCGCTCCTGGCGGCGGCTCTGATCAGGGGCGACGCCGGGCGCTTCGCCTCGTTCGCGCTGGCGACGATCGGGTTCGGCTTCAGCCTCTACCTGACCTACCTCGAGCTCTTCGACATCAACGCGATCTGCCAGTGGTGCGTCGGCAGCGCGGTGCTCATGACCGCGCTCTTCGTGGTGAATGCCGCGCGCGCCGTGGGCTACGTCGGCAGGGACGTCACGTCCGGCGTCGGCCCGGGCACGCGAGGACTGGTGAAAGCGAGCCCCGATGGCCAGTAGGAAGGGGCAGCGCGAGACGGCCCGTCAGGAGCGCCTGGCCGCGGAGCAGCAGGCGGCGGCGGAGGCTCGCCGGAGGCGGCTCATGCAGCTCGGCGTGGGCGGAGGCCTCCTTGCCGTGATCGTCGTCGTGGCGCTGATCGCCATCAGCCAGTCTGGGGGTGGCGGGAGCGGTGGAAGCGCGGCGTCGATCACCGACGTTGACGTGATCGCGAAGCAGCTTCAGGGGATCCCGCAGCGCGGCAACATCCTCGGCGACCCGAAGGCGAAGGTCACGGTCGTCGAGTACGGCGACCCCCAGTGCCCCGTCTGCAAGCTGTTCTCCGAGCAGGTGGTCCCGACGCTCATCTCCGGACCGGTGCGCAGCGGCGAGGCCGACTACGAGTTCAAGCCGTGGCTGATCATCGGCCCGCAGTCGAAGCCGGCCGCTGAGGCGGCGCTCGCCGCCGGCGAGCAGGGCCGCTTCTTCAACTTCATCGACCTCTTCTACAGAAACCAGGGCGCGGAGAACTCGGGGTACGTGACCGATGCCTTCCTGAACGCGGTCGCCAAGGGGGCGGGCGTCCCGAACCTCGACGCGTGGAACGGCGCGCGCGCCTCGTCGAAGTGGTCGAGCGTGCTTTCACAGATCAATGGGGAGGCCACGAAGCTCGGCTTCCACGGGACGCCGTCCGTGCTGGTCACGGGACCCGGCGGCCGCAAGCTCTTCACGAGCATCCCGACGGAGGCCGCGATCGCCGCTGCCATCAAGGCGGTCGGCTAGCGGGCTCGCTTGCCGGCGGCGGTTTCAGCCGAGCAGAACGCCCAGGCGTCGGTCCATGGCCGCCGCCAGCGCGTCGCGTGTGGCGCCCTCCGGGGTGCGCTCGACCAGCTCCTGGAGGAAGCCCTCGATCACCAAGCGCTTCGCGGCGGCGTCGGGCAGCCCGCGCGACTGCAGGTAGAAGAGCTGCTCCGGGTCCACCTGGGCGACGGCGGCCGCGTGGGTGCAGCGGACGTCGTCCGCCTCGATCTCGAGCCCGGGGATTGCGTCGGCGTGGGCGCGGTTGGAGAGCAGCAGGTTGCGGTTCTCCTGAAACGCGTCGGTCTGCTGAGCGCCCGGGTCGACGCGGATCATCCCGCGCCAGACGGAGGTCGCGCGGTCGGCGAGCACGCCGCGAAATGCGAGGTCGGAGAACGTGTGCTCGGCGGCGTGCTCCTGGGTCGTGTCGAAGTCGAGGTGCTGGCGGTTGTGCCCGGCGTACGCGCCGGTGACCCGTGCGGACGAGCCCTGGCCGGCGAGCTTGGTCTCCATCCGCACCTTGCCGCGAGCCGAGCCGAAGCCGAGGGCGATCCACTCGAGCGACGCGTCGCGCGCGAGCTCCGCCCGCTGCGTGGCGAAGATCAGGCTGCGCTCGGAGAGCTCCTGCTCGCAGACGTAGCGCAGCGAGGCGCCTGGGCCGATGACGATCTCGACGACGCCGTTGAACAGGCCCGCGCCGCCGTTCTGGGACGAGTACCGCTCCCAGACCTCCGCCTCGGCGCCCTCCTCGAGCACGATCAGGGTGCGCCAGCTGGTGACCCCGTCGCCGGCGCCGATGTCGATGCGCGCCGGCTCTGCCAGGCGCTCGCCGCGGGGGACGTAGACCAGCAGGCCGTCGTCCCAGGCGGCCTCGTTGCGGGCGACGAACGGGTCCTCTGCGGATACGACCGAGCCGAGCGCGCCCTCGACCACGTCGCCGAGGCGCGCGGCCGCGGAGGCCAGCGAGCCGACGACGGCGACGCCCGGGTCCGCGTCCGAGCCGAGCCCGTCGACCGCGGCGGGCGCCGGGTCGAACGAGTCGATGTCGAGGCCGGCGAGGTCGGTGAACTCCCAGCCCTTCGTCTTCTGGTTGGGAAGCTCGAGCTCGCTCACCAAAGAGGCGCCCTTGCGGCGCCTCTCCGTGAGCCAGCCTGGTTCGCCCGCGCTAGCCAATCGAGCCCTCCATCTGGAGCTCG
>JAWVFM010000122.1:0-5608 GCA_033856015.1 Solirubrobacterales bacterium | reverse complement strand
CCGGAGATGATGTCCGAGGACGCCAAGTTCGCGCTGGGGTTCTAGGCCTACCGTCCTATTTGCTGCGCTCAAGCTCAGGTTGAGTGCCCGGGCGGCCGATGAGATGCTCGGATGTCAGGATCGGAGGCCAATGCTGGGCTGATCGACGCGACCCCGAAGGCGGAACCGTCGGCTGAGGACGCGGATGTCGGCACGGACCTGCTCGAGCGCCACGAGACGAGCGGACTTACGTCCAGGCTGCTCCTGGCGCATATCGAGCGCGCGGGCGGACTCGAGGCGGTGCAGGCGGTGCTCGAGCGCTCCGGACTCGCGGACCGCGAGGCGGACTTTCGCCGTGAGAGCCACTGGTTTTCCTACGAGACGAAGATCCGCCTCTTCGAGGCCGCCGCCGACGTAATGGACGATCCGCATGCGGTGCGCAACGCCGGCGAAACGGCGCTCGACCTCGGCATTGCGGAGGGACTCAAGATCGCACTACGGGCGCTCGGCTCGCCCCGCCTCGTTTATCAAAACGTCGTCCGCGCGAACAGTAAGTTCAGCGCGAGCCACGTCATGGAGCTCCTGGAGCTCGGTCGAACCCACGCGCGCATCCGTTACGTGAGCCGGATCGGGCCAGTCTTCAGCCCACTGGACTGCGACTACAACGTCGGGCTGCTCTCGTGCGTACCCGGGCTGTTCGGCCAGCCGCCCGCGCGAGTCGCCCATCCCCAGTGTGCGGGCAGGGGGGACCCGGCCTGTGTCTACGACATCACTTGGACCGCCGGAACCGCCCCGCTTCGGCTGGCGCTCGGCTGTGCGGTCGCCGGAGCATTGCCGCTCGCCGCGAGCGCCATCCTGGCCCCGGCGCTCATGCCGGCAGCCGTCGCCGTGGCGGCCGTCGCCGGGGCGTGCGGGATCTGGCGCACCGTCACGGTTCGGCGTGCACAGTGGCGTCACCTTCACGAGGAGGTCCGCGAGCATTCCGCGGTCGCCCAGCGCCTCCAGGGCTCGTTCCAGGAGCTCGTGGGCGACCTCCGCCTTGACGACGTGCTCGACAACGTCTGCAGGCACGCGCAATCGGCCATCGGTGGCAAGGAGTTCGCGCTGATCGTCAAGGAGGGCTCCGGGCCGTCATGCCGGAGCTCGTCCGGGTTGCCGAAGACCGTCATAGCGGCACTCGAGAGCTGGGCCGCAGCGCGTCTGGCGCCCTCCGCCGGCGCCGTGCTGATCCAGGACCTCGAGACCGAGCCCCACCTTGGCGAGCTTCCTTCACACCCGCAGGTCCCACTTGGCTCGCTGTGCGCCGCCGCCCTGACCTTCCGCGGCAGCCACCTTGGTGTCCTGGTTGCGCTTGGCTCCCAGGCCGAGGCTTTCCTGCCCCGCGACGTCGAGCTGCTCGAGACGTACGCAGCCCAGGCTGCCATCGCGGTGAACAACGCACGCCTGTATGCGGCGCAGGAGGAGCTGGCGCTTCGCGATCCCCTCACAGGCCTTCGCAACCATCGGGCATTCCACGAGACGCTCGCCGACGAACTCGAGCGCTGTCGCCGCTACGGCGCCGACCTGAGCGTCGCCGTGCTCGATCTCGACGGGTTCAAGAAGGTCAACGATGCATCCGGCCACGCCGACGGCGATCGCGTGCTGCGCGAGGTGTCGGTCGCCCTGGCTGCGTCCTGTCGCACCTCGGACAGGGCGTTTCGCGTGGGCGGCGACGAGTTCGCGCTGGTCTTGCCGAACACCGCGCAGGGTGAAGCACAGGTCGTCGCTGAGCGCGCCCAGCGCGCGATCGCCGCGGTGGACCCGCGGATCGGTGCGTCGTTCGGGATTGCCGCCTGGCCGGACGACGGCGGCAGCCGCGACGTCTTGGTCGCCCACGCTGACGCCGCGCTCTACGCGATGAAGGACGGCGCCTTCGCCCCCAGCCCCTTTGCCCAACCCCCGTCCGGTCGACCTGCCCGGGGCGAGTACCACATGCTGTTGGCCAGCCGCCTATCCGCCCGGCTGGCCCCGTCCACAGACCCGGCCGAGATCGCCCGCTTGGCGGTCTCCGAGCTGGACCGCGGCCTCGGCTACCCACTCTCGCTCATCATGCGTCTCGACGCGGACCAGGTGCTGCGAACCGAGGCGGTTGCGGGCGAGCTGCGAAGCGAGGTCGTGGACGTCGCTTGGTCGCAGAGCATCGAGGTGGGGATCAATGGGCGGGTCGCGAGGACGGGTGAGCCGGCGCTGATCTCCGACACGGCTGAAGAGCCGCAATATGCGGGCCACCATTTCCGAGGCGATGACGGGCCGCGCCTCCGTGCGCACCTGTCGGTCCCGATTCGAGCCGGGGAGGGGATTTGGGGCGTACTTGTCCTCTGCGCCGAGGAGCCGTACGCGCTCGGGCAGTCCGACCAGGTCCTGCTTGAGACGGTGGCCGCCCAGGTCGGCGCTGCCCTTCATCGGAGCGCCCTTTATGCGGAGCTCGAGCGCGCTTTCACCACGACGCTCGGCACGCTGTCAGACGTACTCGAGGCAAAGGACGGCGCCACAGCCGAGCATTCACGCGCGGTCGCCGACCTCGCCGAGGCTGTCGCAGTTCGCCTTGGGGTGGTCGGCGAAGAGCTTCGCAAGGTCCGCAACGCGGCCCTTCTACACGACATCGGCAAGGTCTCCGTGCGTACCGAGCTCCTGGCGAAGCCCGGGCCACTGACCGAGGCGGAGTACCTGGAAGTCCAAGAGCACGCCGGGGTCGGCGCCAACATCCTTGAGCGCACCGGCTTCCTGTCCCCGATAGCGCCGCTCGTACGCGCCTCGCACGAGCGCTGGGATGGTCGCGGTTATCCGGATCGCCTCTCGGGGGAGGAGATCCCGCTCGGGGCGCGCATCGTCTGCGCCTGCGACGCTGCCCACGCGATGCTTGCCGACCGCCCCTACCGCCCGGCCCTCGAGCCGGCGGAGGTTCGGGCCGAGCTGGTGAGCTGCTCGGGCAGCCAGTTCGACCCGAGCGTGATCGAGGCGCTGCTGGCCGAGCTCAGCGCCCCCTCCGCTCGATAGAGAAGATCGCCGGCGCGGAGGCCGGAGCGGATAGGCTCCCCGCTCGTAAGGGGGCGATCCGAAGGAGTGGGCGTGAGAGGGAACTCGGCAGGAGCCGGTAAGCGGTGGCGTTTGGCGGCGGCCATCGCGATTGCGCTTGCGATCGGAGGAGCCTGCATCGCCAACGCAGACATCAAGCAGCGGGACAAGCTGGCCGCGCCGGACGGCGCGGCCAATGACCAGTTCGGAACCGCTGTGGCCGTCGATGGTCACACGCTCGTCGTCGCGGCGCCCGGCAAGCAGGTGGGATCAAACGCGGGCCAGGGCGCCCTTTACGTCTACAGCGACGAGGACACCGGCTCCTGGGAGAAGGTCGCGACGCTCACCGCCAAGACCGGCGACGCCGGAGATGCGATGGGCTCTAGCACCTATGGCTCCGGAGTTGCGATTTCCGGCAACACGATCGTCGCCTCGACATTCGGGCGGACGACCTCGGGCGACCCGAAATGCGGCGCCTACGTGTTCACCCGCAAGGGCTCGAATCCGAGCGACTGGGCCAAGGCCTCTCAGGCCCAGCTGCAGGCGAGCGACGCGGGGTCCCTCAACTTTCATTGCTCGGTCGGACCCGTGGCGATCTCCGGTGACAACCTTGCCCTCGCGGGCCGTCACTCCGGGAGCCTCGACGGGGCCGTCTACGTATTCAAACGCTCGAACCAGGGGGATTGGACGCAGAAGCAACGACTCGTCGAGGGCGACGACACCTGCTGCTTCGGCCTCGCGCTGGCGATGGACGGCGACAATTTCGTGATCACCGACGAGAACATCGCCTACGTCTACGGTTTGCAAGGCGGCAAGTTCCAGAAGACCGCGACCCTGCACCCGCCGGAGACCAACTTCTCGTTCGGGGTTTCCGCGGCAATCTCGGGAAACACGGTGGCCATCGGCTCCGTCCACTACCTGCCGACGGGAGCCAGCGAATACAGCCAGGCTGCGTACGTGTACTCCGCGAGCGGGCATCTGCTGGCGAAGCTGACCGATCCCAAGGCGATCGAGAATGAGGGCTCCAACCATGGCGGGTCGGTTGCCACCGACGGCGGTCTCGTGATCGAGGGTAACCCGGTCCAGCCCGCGAAGGGCCACACGACCCAGGACTCGACGAACTACACGGGGATGGTCGATGCCTGGACGAAGCCACCAGGCGGCTGGTCCAACAGCTCCAATCCGATCCAGGTGTACGCCGACGACGCGGAGCCACTCTCGAATCTGGGCGGTGCGGTCGCAATGACCAGCAAGGAGCTCTTTGCCGGATCGCCCCGCAGGAATTCCCAGCAGGGCGCCACCTACATCTTCGGGGTCGTCAGCAAGGTCGTGCTCAAGGTCGAGGAAAGCGGCTCCGGCGACGGCGCTGTCAAGAGCGACCCGCCCGGAATCAACTGCGGGAAGATGTGCCGCGCCTCGTTCGAGCCCGGCGCCCACGTGAAGCTGACCGCGGATCCCAAGAAGGGCTCCAAGTTCGCGGGCTGGTCGGGCAGTGGTTGCTCCGGCAACGACCCGAAATGCAAGGTCGCGATGAGCGTCTCGCGAACCGTCAAGGCGAAGTTCGCGGACAAGCACTGAGGAGCGTCGAGCGCGCCGCGCCCGGCGCTTCGCTCAGTTCTCTCCGTACCCGACCGGCCCCGGGTCGATGACCTCGGCCGCGCCAAAGCCGGCGAGCGGGCGATCGACGAAGAAGATCTCCATCGTGATGTCCGGATCGACGTGCGTCTGGCTCAGAAAAGCCACGACCTTGCGGTCGGTCAGCGTCTCGATCATCTCCTTGTAGCGAAGGCCCATCATCCGCTGGAAGTCGCGACGCATCGCCAGCACCTTGTCGGGCTCATCGGCCTCCATCATCGTCTGTTCGATCGGGGTATGGCCGTTGCGAAGCACGCAGACGACCAGGTCGTCCAGCACATAGGTCTTCGCCTTCATCGGCCCCCGGCCGTAGTGCTCCCGAAGCATCGCGACAATCCGTGTCGAGATGGCAGACAGGAGCTCACCGCCCTTCAGCGGATCGTCCTCACGAGCGGACTCCGGTTCCTTACGAACCGTCTCCGTTTGCTGCTCTTGATCGTCTTTGACCATGGCTCTGACTTTACTCCCTGAAAATGGCTTGACAAGAGGGGAGTACCCTGTCTGGAGAAGCCGAACACCCGCGATCTCCTATCCGCTCAGCGATCGTTGCGGTCCACACACGAAGCGGCCGGGAAGGTCGAGTACGCATGTCTCGAGCAAGAGCCTCGTGCTGAGCGAAGACGAAGCACGCCGGATGACAGCCTGGGTGGTGTCCGCGAACACCTGGTCCGTCGCCTCACAGGCAATCGTCGAGTCGGCGACCGGGCTCGCCACCCAGTCGCGCGAGCTGGCTGATCGCCTCCGCGGCAACGACGCCGGCGACGGTGGGGGCTCGCTCCCCGGGGATCTCCGCGTCCTCGCCGACGCGGTCGAGGCAGACAGCGTCGAGATGCGGGATCGGTAGCTCGCAACGGCCGCCGACATCCAGAGGTTCAGCGACTTCCTGAACTGATCGTTTCTCAGCCTGGTCCCTTCGGACCAGCTGATCGTTTTCCGCCTT
>JAWVFM010000121.1:0-4188 GCA_033856015.1 Solirubrobacterales bacterium | reverse complement strand
GGTCTACGACAACCAGATCTTCGGCAACTTCATGTGGGGCGAGGCCCAGTTCTCGGACCCGACCAACAGCGACGCGCTCAACCAGGACAACCAGGTGACGGACAACACGATGGGCCGTGGCGGCACGGACACGAACCGCTTCGACCTCTTCAACGACGGCTCGGGCAGCCACAACTGCTTCTCGGGCAACCACTCCTCCACCGAGGACGTCCAGCCCGGGAACACCCAGACCTCGCTGCAGCTCTATCCGAGCACCTGCCCGAACCCGCTCGGCCCGCCGGTCGGCGGCGGCACGGGCACCACCACCGCCGACACGGGTCAGGGCGCTGAGCTCCTCCAGTACGTGACCTACACGGATCCGTGCACCCAGCAGCAGGACTGGAGCGTCCACTCGCATCCGAAGTTCAAGCACTACAAGCCGTACGCGGTTCCGGGAGGCTGTTGATGAGGCCCGGAAGGAAGGCCGTCGGCGTAGCGGTCGCGGCCGTCGCTGTCGCGGCCGTCGCTGTCCCGGTCGGCGGCGCCAGCGCGTCGCACCACAAGCCGCCGCCGCCGAAGCCGGTGACCGTGAAGCTCAAGGACAGCTTCTACTCGCCCAGCAAGCTCTCGGTGAAGAAGGATGGCAAGATCGTCTGGAAGTGGGTCAGCGCGAACACGCAGACGCACAACGTGACCCTCGAGTCGGCTCCGAAGGGCGTGAAGAAGAGCCAGTTCGACTCGAACAACGCGAGCTCGAACTTCACCTTCAAGACGAAGTTCGTCAAGCCCGGCAAGTATCACTTCGAGTGCACCCTGCACCCGACCACGATGCAGGCGGACGTGACGGTCAAGAACTGACCGCCGCGTCCAGCGCGTTCGGCCAGGGGGCGTAATGGACTTCGGAGAGTTCGACAGAAGGAAGTTCCTCGTCGGGACGGGCGGAGCGTTCTTCTGCACCCTGGCCGGCCACAACCTCGCCCTCGACAAGGAGGCGGACCTACCGAAGCTTGCGTCAGGCGTGCGCGTGCCGCCGAAGGTCGCCGCTGCGAGCGGCCTCGAGGACGCGAGCCCCGCCGCCGGCAAGCGCGCCGGCGGACCGGAGTACTGGATCAAGGCCGAGAAGGTGAAGTGGGAGATCATCCCGACCCACCGCGACCAGATGATGGACGTGCGGATCAAGGGCAAGTCGCATTTCAACGCCTACGGCTACCGGCGCTATACGGCGAACTTCGGCGCCCCGATGGGCCCGGCCTCGATTCCGGGGCCCCTCCTCGAGGTGAACGAGGGCGAAACGCTCACGGTCCACTTCCAGAACGAGGTCGACGTCCCGATCACCCTCCACCCGCACGGGATCTTCTACTCAAACGAGATGGACGGGGCCTACAAGGGCAAGTTCACCGACCCGGGCGGCTTCGTCCAGCCCAAGAAGAAGTTCACCTACGTCTGGGAGGCCCACACGGGAACCGCGGGCAACTGGCTCTACCACGACCACGGCCCGATGGACCCGGTGCCGGTCTTCAAGGGCCTCTTCGGCCCCCTGATCGTGCGCGACCCCTCGAACCTGACCCCGCCCGACACGGAGTTCTTCCTCTTCCTGCACTCGTTCGCCCCCGTGGCGACGGGTCTGCGCTCGCAGTTCGAGTGCATCAACGGCCATGCCTACGCCGGCAACACGCCGACGCTCCAGGCCTCCGTCGGCGACCGGGTCGCCTTCCACGTCGTCGCCCTCGACGACGACTTCCACACGTTCCACCTCCACGGTCACCGCTGGACCGACCCGAGCGGCGAGGTGATCGACACCAAGGTCATGGGCCCGGCCGAGTCCCACACCTTCGAGTTCATCGAGGACAACGCGGGACGCTGGTTCTACCACTGCCACGTGTTCAGTCACCTGCACACGGGGATGAACGGTTGGTACATCGTCACCTGAGCGATCCCGTCCGCCCGAGAGCCGCGTTCGCGACCGCCTGCCTCCTTGCCCTGATCCTCGCCGCACCCGCGCTTGCCGCGAACCGGCGGATCTCGATCAGCCACTACCAGTGGTCCGACGCCAACATCCAGATCAACCTCGGCGAGCACGTCACCTGGTACTGGATCGGCCCGGACACGATGCACTCGATCACCGGCACCGGAGCGGACAACCAGCCCGTCGACTCGGACCCGGGAACGGACACGCCCCGTCATTCGATCGGCGACCACTTCCAGGTGAGCTTCGATCAGCCGGGGACCTACTCGTTCCACTGCAAGCTCCACCCCTTCGTCCGCGGCACCGTGACGGTCTCGAGCACCCCGGGTGACCCGAGCACGGAGCCCGACCCCGTCCCGCGCAGCAACGTGGACCTGAAGGCGCCCTACCTCGACGGGATCCACCTCGACAGCAACCGGTTCGGCAAGGCGGGGACAAGGCTCCACTACGGGACCGACGAGCGGGCGAAGCTGGACGCCGAGATCTACCGGATCGGCAAGCACCACAGGCGGCACTTCGCCGGGTGGCAGGACTGGTCGTTCGGGCACGTGGGCTACAACCACGTCCACTTCGGCTACCCGAGCGAGCACTTCAAGCCCCGCCCGGGCCACTACAAGGCCTATCTGCGCGCCACCGACGCGAGCCACAACGAGAGCCGCGCCCACCCGGTCCTGTTCTCGATCCGCTAGAGCCATCTAGACGCCGGAGCTCGAGCCGCGGGTCGTGGAGAGCAACTGTGATGCACGTCACATAAGTTGCAGTTGCGAAATGCTTTTGCTTTTGCAATCATTGTCGACATGGAAGCAGCGCGCAAGACGGCCTCCCCCGGGAGCACTCGGCAGGAGAACGATCGAGAGCTGGCCCTGCGCCTCGGCTCCTTCATGCTCTGCTCGTTCGGCTCCGACGGCGGCGCGGTCATCCGCGCAATCGACGACAGCGGCCTGAACTTCCCGCAGATGAAGGTCCTCGTCGCGCTCGCCGGCGAGACGGACGCCGAGGGCGCGACCGTGAAGGAGATCTCCGCGCAGGTCGGCCTGTCGCTGCCCTCCGCGAGTCGCACCGTCGACGACCTCGTCAAGCGCGCGCTCGCGACCCGCTCGGAGGACTCGAACGACCGCCGCGTACGGCGCGTCGGCCTGACCGCCGAGGGCCACGAGATCGCCGACGAGCTCATGGCGGCCCGCCTCGCCGGGCTCGAGCAGTTCGTCGGCACCCTCAACGACATCGAGCGCCGCAAGCTGGACGACGCGCTCGAGGTCCTGCTGCGCCGCGACGACATCGCAACCGCTTACCGCAACCACCGAAAGAGGCTCGCCCGATGACGAACTACCGCCACAAGCTGATCAACGAGGCCAACGCCAAGTGGTGGACGCTCGGAGCCATGTGCTTCGCGCTGTTCATGATCATGCTCGACAACACCGTCGTCAACGTCGCGCTTCCTTCGATCCAGCGCGACCTCGGCTCGAGCCTCTCGAGCCTCGAGTGGACCGTCAACGGCTACACGCTGAGCTTCGCCGTCTTCCTCGCCACGGGCGGGCGTCTTGGCGACATCTTCGGGCGCAGGCGCGCGTTCCTGATCGGGGTCACGCTCTTTGCGGCGTCGTCGGCCACGGCCGGCCTCGCCCCCGACACGACCTCCCTCGTGATCAGCCGGATCACCCAGGGCGTCGGCGCCTCGCTGATGATGCCCGCGACGCTCTCGATCGTCACCAACGCCTTCGCGCCGCACGAGCGCGGCAAGGCGATCGGGACGTGGGCCGGCGTTTCCGCCCTCGCGCTCGCGATCGGCCCGGTGCTCGGCGGCGTCCTGACCGAGCACGTCTCGTGGCGGGCGATCTTCTACATCAACATCCCGGTCGCCATCGCGGCCGTCCTGGCCACCCTGTTCGCCGTCAAGGAGTCTCGCGACGAGACGGTCGGCCGGCGGGTTGACTTCGCCGGGGTCGGCGCGCTGACCCTCGGGCTGACGGCCCTCGTCCTCGCGCTCATCCAGGGCAACTCCTGGGGCTGGGGCTCGGCGGGGATCGTCGGCCTCCTGGCCGGCTCCGTCGTGATGCTCGGCGCGTTCGTGGCGATCGAACGCCGCGTCGACTCCCCCATCGTCGAGTTCCCGCTGTTCGCCAGCCGCAACTTCGTCGGCTCGAACGTGATCGCGCTGGTCGTGACCTTCGCGATGATGGCCCAGTTCTTCTTCATGGCGCTCTACATGCAGGACATCCTTGGCCTGTCGCCGCTCGAGGCCG
>JAWVFM010000120.1:0-3211 GCA_033856015.1 Solirubrobacterales bacterium | reverse complement strand
ATCGAGCGCACGGCTTCGATCTGACTCGGCTGGTAGTCGATCAGCACGAGCGCCGAGTTCTGGGGGGTGATCAGGTGGTCGGCGAGCGGATCGCGGATCGCGGTGCCGGGACGAATGTCCGCTGGTGTATCGGTTGTGGTGTCTGCCGCGCTCATCGGTTTCCTCCCCCGTTGCGGTAGCTGCCGTTGCGGAATTCGTCAACGAGTCCCGGATGGGAGGGAGACCAATCAAGCTCGGCCCGAGCCTTGGCGGCGGTCGTCCCCTGATCGAGCAGCAGGACTTCGGCGAAGGGGTCGCCTAGGCGCGCCCGTGCCTCCTCGTCGGAACCCGGGACCGCGCCCGGGGCGCCGGCTGCGACGGCCGCCGCCTCGGTCAACTCCGCAACGGTCGGGTTCAGTCCATCGCCGACGACGTAGTGACCGCGGGCCGAGTCGTCCTCAAGAGCGCGCCGGAAGAAATCCGCGAGGTCGGCGACGTGGACTGTGGCCCAGTGCTGACGTCCGCTGCCGAGCATGATCAGGTTGCCGGCGTCATCACGAGGTGAGCCGAGAAGCAGCCCGGGAACCCCTCCGCCGCCGTCACCGTACGCCACACCGGGGGCGATGACGACTCCCCGCATGTCGCCCGCATCGAGAGCACGCTGAGCGATCGGTTCCTTCCAGGAGACCATCGCCGGCGCATCGATCGGGGACTTCTCGGTGATCGAGGGGTTGGCCCCATAGACCCACGCACCCGTGATGTGGAGGTAGGGCTTGCCGGTGCCGGCGAGTGCCTCGATCGCGGCATCGACGACCGCCGAGTCCAGGCCGGCGCTCGTTTCGTCGCCGGGACTGGCGGTGTGGATGGCCCCGTCCGCATCGCTCAGCAGGCTCACGACCGCCGGCCTGTCGTAGAGATCGACGACGACCGGTCTGACGCCGGGGCCGGCGACAGCGTTGGCGTGGGAGTCGTCAGGGACGAGCGGCGTCACCTCGTGGCCGTGGTCCCGCAACTCAGCCAATATGTGGGATCCGATGAACCCCGTTGCTCCCGTGAGCGCGACTTTCATTTCAAGCCCTCCGCGGTATTAGTTCAAGCAGCTGCTTGAATTAATACCGCGGACGCGCCATCTTGTCAAGCACCTGCTTGACTTGTTTGGGAGCGTCGCGCGACGCCGGCGGAGTTAGCGGAGGTTCGTGCCGCGAAGGGCGCCGGCGAGGATCGGGACCAGCAGTCGCTCGGCCTGCTTCTCGGACATGTCGCTGACCTCTGCCCCGACGGGCGCGAGGGCAATCCAGTTCAGCATTCCGGCTGCGCAACGAATGCGAAAGATCAAGTCTCGAGTCTTGACGCCGGACAGCCTCGCCTTCAGTGCGCGTACGACGTCGGCACGAATCTGGTCGAACCTGGCGTCGAACCGATCCCACCCTGCTGGAGGATCAATTGCGGCCCGCGCCACGATGCGGATCGCGCCGCGATCGCGACCGCCCTTGGTGAGCGCGCTGATCATCGGCCGGGCGAAGGCTGCCGCCAATTCCTCGAGCGTGGGCTCAGGGCCCAGCGCGCTCACCGCCTCCTGCTGAGCGTCCAAATAACGCTCCAGCGCTTCTTCGATCGCTTCATCGAGGAGCGCCTGCAGCGAGCCGAAGTGGTAGCTCACCGCCGCCACGTTGGCGTCGGCGGCATCCGTCAACTCTCGGAGGCTCACCCCCTCTTTGCCGCGTTCAGAAAGGAGGTCCAGCGCAGCCTCCATGAGCCGCATCCGCGTCCGCTCGCCGACCGCGCGTCGCTGGTCCGTCCTCGCTGATTCCATAGCGACTTATTCAATCACGCGCTTGAACAGAGCGGTGGCGCCCTTCATGCAGGAAAGCCCAGACTCAGCACCAGGTCGCGGACGGCGGCCGGCTGCGACAGGACGGGGTGGTGGCCGGCGTCGAGCTCCACGACGCTGCCTGCCCTGCCGGCGAACTCGCGTTGCAGGTCGACAGGCGTGCCGCGGTCCTCGGCGCAGACGAGGTACGTCGAAGCCAGGCGCTGCCAGGCCGCTGCCTGCACCGGCTGCACAAGGACCGCCAGGCTTTGCCGGGCCGTCTTGTCCGAGGCCTGTCGCTGGATCTCCGGATCGCAGTCTTGGAGGAACGTCTCGGCAAGGGCGTCCGGCCGGACGGTGAAGGTGCCGCCCTCGGGATCGATGTCGAGAAACGGTGCGGGCTCCTCGCCGCCGAACGAGAAAAGGCTCTGGCCGACCTCGGGCAGATAGCTCGACACGAACAGCAGATGGCGCACGGCGCCGACACCCGCTGCCGCCTCCGCGGTGACGATACCGCCGTAGCTGTGGGCGACCACGACGGTGGGCTCATCGCCCGCCGTCAGCACCTCCCGGACCGCGGCAACGTCCTCGACCAGCCCCGGGCCCTGGGCATCGGGCGCCCTGCCGGTCTCGCCGCAGCTCGGCAGGGCAGGCGCCTCGCTGGCGACGTCCCTCTCCGCCAGCAGCTCGGCGGTCCGGTGCCACCACCACGATCCGTCCCTGACACATGCCCCATGCACGAAAACAACTCTCATCGCAATCTCCTCGTCCTGCTCCGATCAGCAGTCGGTCAACAGTAGACACGCTGGTCAGGGTCTTCACCGACCTCCTGCGCGTCCGACCCGAGGAGCCCTACCCCGCGACCCTGAGCCACGCATGGTCCGCGATGACCGGGCCCCCCGGCCTGCCCTACCTCCGCATGTTCGGCAGGCTGCACGACACCGCAGGTGAGCCACTGTGGCCGGGCTTCCGGCGCGCCGCGACCACCGACTGGCTCGCGCCTCTCGAGGAGGGCATGCGCAGCCTCGGGCGGCCCGAGCTGGCCACCGTTGTGCTTGCCGTCATCCGTGGACTGCTCATGGACCTCGACGCAACCGGCGATGCCGCGCGCACCCACCAGGCATTTGAGGACTTCTTGACCACGATCGAGAACGCCTGAAACCGGAGGAAGTCGTCGACGTCGGCCGCGGGATTGTCCTCCGCCGGCGCGACGCGCCGGCGGCGCTCGAGCGGGCCACCCGGCTCAGGTCAGCTCGGCGGCGACAGCCTCGGCGTAGCCGGCGGCAAGGCGCTCGGTGGCCCGTGGGCGGTCGTCCGGCGGGGACGGTGCGCCGAGGTGCTCGGCGCGCAGCTCGTCCATGAAATCCGCCCACAGCTCGGGGCCCCCGTCGGCCAGCAGCTCTGCCCGCACCCGGAGCGTGG
>JAWVFM010000119.1:0-3924 GCA_033856015.1 Solirubrobacterales bacterium | reverse complement strand
AGCGGCGGCTGCGCTCGCTCTCGGACCGGCTCGAGGCACTCGAGGACCGCTTCGACGAGATCGCCGACGACGTGGCGGCCATGCGCGCCGCGGCCAGCCGTGAGCGGGACTGAGGGCCGGCCCGGCGAGGGCGGTTTGAGCGACGCCCTGCGCTCGGCGGTCGAGCGAACTCTGGGTGCGGCCGAGGCCTCGGCGCGGGCCGGGTCCGCCGCGCTCGATCCCGAGCGGCGCGCGGAGCTCCTCGACGAGCTCGTGCGCCGCGGCCGGGACGCACGCGACGAGCTCGCCCGTGTGGGGCAGGAGGCCGGGGCCGAGCTGAGCCGCCGCGGGCAGGAGGCTCGCGACGAGCTGGCCCGCAGGCTCGAGCTCCTCGAGCGCCGTCTCGCCTCCGTCGAGGAGCTGCTCAGAAGTCAGTCTAAGGCTAAACCTGAGGATTAGATATGCCCTCCCCGCGCCGGGTCGTGATCATCGGCGTCTCGAGCCGCTGGGGAACCGAGCTTGCGCTGCGGCTCGAGCGCGATCCCGGCATCGAGTACGTCGCCGGCATCGACAACGTTCCGCCGGCGGTCGAGCTCGGCCGCACCGACTTCATCGAGGCCGACATCCGCAGCCCGCTTCTCGCCCGTCTCCTACCGGGCACCGAGCCTGAGGTCGTCGTCCACTGTGGCGTCCTCTGGTACCCGGAACGGGGCAAGCCGGCGCGCTCCCTCCACGACGTCAACGTCATCGGGACGCTTCAGCTCCTGGCGGCCTGCGAGCGAGCCGCGGGCCTGCGGCGGATCGTCGTCCGCGGCTCGGCCGCGATCTATGGGTGCGAGGGGGCCGCGCCCTCCTTCTTCACGGAGGACCTGGCTCGGCGCCTGCCGCTGCGGACCCGCTTCCAGCGCGACGCATCGGAGCTCGAGGAGTACTTCGACACGTTCGCGGCGCGCCACCCGCAGGTCTCCTGCTGCATGCTGCGCTACCAGCCGGAGCTCGGCGCTGACCTGGACACGCCCATCACCCGGTACCTGACGCTTCCGGTGGTGCCCGTGCAGCTGGGCTTCGATCCTCGTCTGCAGTTCATCCATTCGGAGGATGCGACCGCCGCGCTCGAGGCCGCCGTGCGAAGCGACGTGCGCGGCGCCGTCAACGTCGCGCCCACCGGAGCGGTGTCGCTGATTCGGGCGCTGCGCCTTGCGCGACGGCCGTCGTTTCCGCTGCCGCATCCGCTCTTCGGCCCAGCCCTCGCCCGGCTGGGCCGGCAGCTCGGCACCGGCGCGCTCTACGGCGACGCGGTGCGAATGCTCCGTTACGGGCGGGGCGTCGACACGCGACGGCTCCGCGAGGAGGTCGGGTTCGTCCCGCGCTTCGACGCCGAGGCGACGATCCGCGACTTCGCGGCCCAGACCGCATCGCTGCGGATTGCGCCTCCGCTCCACCTCGGATCGATCGCCGGTCGCGTGCTCGGGGTGGGAAGGTGAGCGAGGCGCCCACGAGCGAGCACGGCGCTGCCGCGGAGGCGCTCGCCGACTTCCTTCGCGGGGTGCGCGTGGGAATCGAGGACGGCCTTGACCCGCTCCGTGCGACCGAGCGGGCCGGGCTGGCGCTTCCGGGCCAGCTCGGCTCGGCGGTCGAGGCGCTCGTCGGGAGGCTCCGCGGCGAGTACCCCGAGGACGAGTGGGGCTTCGACGAGGGCTTCGCCGAGGTGGTCTACCCGTTCGCCGAGCTGCTCTACCGGGTCTGGTGGCGGGTTCAGGTGGACGGCGTCGAGAACGTCCCGGCGCACGGGCGGGCGCTCCTGGTGGCGAATCACTCCGGCGCGATCTTCCCGTTCGACGCCTCGATGATGTCGGTGGCGCTCATGAAGGAGCATCCGCTGCCGCGCTGGCCCCGCTTCCTGGTGCTCGACTGGGCGTTCGGCCTGCCGTTCCTCTCGATCTTCATGCGCCGGGTCGGCGGGGTGCCGGCGAGCTCCCACAACGCCGCTCGCCTGCTCGCGCAGGACGAGCTGGTCATGGTCTTCCCGGAGGGCGTCAAGGGAACCGGCAAGCCATTCTCAGACCGCTACCGGCTCCAGCGCTTCGGCCGCGGCGGCTTCGTCGAGACCGCCCTTCGCAGCGGCTCCCCGATCGTCCCGGTCGCCGTGGTCGGCGCCGAGGAGATCTACCCGAAGCTCGGCGACAGCCGAACGCTCGCCCGCCTCAGCGGCGCGCCGTTCTTCCCGATCACGCCGACCTTTCCGTGGCTCGGCCCGCTCGGCCTGGTGCCGCTGCCCTCGCGCTGGCGAATCGAGTTCTGCGAGCCGCTCGATCTCAGCATGTACGGGCCAGACGCCGCGGACGACCCCCGCACGCTGCTCGATGTCTCCGAGCGTGTGCGCGACACGATTCAGGCGAAGGTCTACGAGAACCTGGTCAAACGCGGCGCGGCGTTCTGGTAGCGCCGGACGGCGCTGGCGGCGGTTTGTGCGAATAGACTCCTGCGCGGGTAGGAGACAAGTGTGACCGCCGTCACGAAACAGGAGAAAGCCGCGAAGCGAGCGCCAGGGTTTGCCTCGGCGCGGGAGTTCCGCGAGGTCCTCGACGAGACGCTCTCCATGCTCGACTCGGATGAGCGCTCGGGCCCCCGCTTCCGCGCGAGCGGGATGAACATCCGCTTCGAGCTTCCCGACATCGGCTCGGTGCTCGACGTGGCGGCTGGGGACGGGGAGACGCACAACCTCCGCTGGAAGTTCGGTCCAAGCGACTGGGCGCCGAAGCTGCAGCTGCGCATGGACTCCGACTTCGCCAACGAGTTCCTCCAGGGTCGCGAGAGCCTCGCGATCGCGGTCGCGCGAGGTCGCGTCCGGGTGACCGGCGAGCCGCGGTTCACGCTCCTCTACGTCCCTGCCCTGCGGTTGCTCGTGGAGCCCTATCGCCGGGCCGTCCACGCGCTGCACCCGGCCATGGAGATGGCCTGAAAATTTCGGTTGACGGCCGCGCCGACTCGGCGTAGGCTGCGCCCATTGATTCTGAAATAGGCCGAAGTGGGCTACGAGCCATCCTCCGGCGACTGGGGTGGCTCGGCAGACTGCAAGGCGTCCGCGAGGCGCCGGAGGCCGACGTTGCGGGCCGACAGCCCGCAAGAGCGACGGGGCCGCACGACCCCGTCGCTCTTATGTAAGGAGCGGACGGCTTTGGCCGAGCAGACGATCTCCGTCCAGAAGGCGGCGGATCTGGCAGGTGTGTCGGTCTCGACGCTCCAGCGCTGGGCCCGCGCCCGCGTGATCCCCCTTCAGGGCGGCAAGTGGACGGCCTCGACCGCGGCGCAGGCCCGGGTCGTCGCCCGGATGCGCGAGCGCGGCCACAGCCTGAGCGAGATCAAGTCGGCTGTTCGGGAGGGCCGTCTCGCCTTCGGGTTCATCGAGGACCTTCTCCCCAAGCCGGGCCGGGCTCACTGGCCGGGCGAGGTCGCCGAGGCCGCCGGCCTCGAGGAGGCGCTCGTCGAGCGGCTGATGTCACTGCTCGGCACGCCGACGGCGCTCGAGCATCGCCTCACCGACCAGGACGCGGAGGCCATGAAGCTGATCGGCGCGGTGCTGGAGTCCGGGCTGCCGCTCGTCGCGCTCCTGCAGCTGGTGCGCGTCTACGCGCAGTCGCTGCGGCGGATCGCGGACGCGGAGGTGCGGCTCTTCCACCTCTACGTGCACGAGCCGCTGATCAGCGAGGGCCTGGCGTCGCTCGAGATCGCCGAGCAGATGGAGGACCTGGTCAAGGCGCTGATGCCGCTGTCGACCCCGCTCATGGACTACATACACAACCGCTACCTGCGGTTCTTCCTCGAGCAGGACGTGGTTGGTCACATGGAGGCAGAGCTCGAGGGAGCCCGTCAGCTCGGGCGTGTGCAGATGGCGTTCTGCTTCGTCGACCTGACCGGGTTCACGCGCTTCACCGAGGAGGAGGG